>JAXGWN010000073.1:0-7273 GCA_040773285.1 Bacillota bacterium | reverse complement strand
TTTCAAAGGAATCCTAGAACTTAGATTGAAAATGACGCATATAAGATACCGAAAGAACAAGAATCCCGAGTTGAAGAACCAACAAACAAACTGCAGGCTCCGGCAAAGAGGACGGTTGCCTACATTTACTTGACACCAACATTGTGGTAATGAAACCGGGAACCACCCGGGAAGACGTGGTAAAATTACAGAAAGAACTGGAAAGCACCGGATGCCGGGGAGCGATTACCCGGGGAGAAAATTATTCCATCATCGGGCTGGTGGGGGACACCGGCGGGGTGGATCCGGAAAAACTGGGAGCCCATCCCGGAGTGGACCGGGTCATGCGGGTCCAGGAACCCTATAAGCTGGCCAACCGGATGTTTCACCCTCTGGATTCCCGGTTTGAGATCCGGGGAAGCCGGATCGGGGGACCCGGGAACCTGGCCATTATGGCAGGACCCTGCGCAGTGGAAAGCGAAGAGCAGCTGGTGGGGATTGCCCGGGCAGTACAGCAGTCCGGAGCCACCTTTCTCCGGGGAGGGGCCTTCAAGCCAAGAACCTCCCCCTACAGTTTCCAGGGTCTGGGCCGGGAGGGCATCCGGATTCTCCAGGAGGCCAGGCGGATCACCGGGCTGCCCATCGTGACCGAGATGATGTCCCCGGCCCAGGTGGCCGCCTACGGGGATCAGGTGGACGTGATCCAGATCGGGGCCAGGAACATGCAGAACTTTGATCTTCTGAAGGAGGCCGGACTGACCAGAACCCCGGTTCTGCTGAAACGGGGCATGTCGGCCACCATCAGTGAGTTCCTGATGGCGGCGGAGTACATCATGGCCGGAGGCAATGAACAGGTGATCCTGTGCGAGCGGGGGATCCGCACTTTCGAGACGTATACCCGCAATACCCTGGATATCAGTGCGGTGCCGGTGCTGAAGAGGATCTCCCATCTGCCGGTGGTGGTGGATCCCAGTCATGCAGCGGGAATCCGCTGGCTGGTGGCCCCTCTGGCCCTGGCTGCGGTGGCTGCCGGGGCCGACGGGATCACTGTGGAGGTGCACGACCATCCGGAGAAGGCGGCCAGCGACGGGGCCCAGAGCCTTCTGCCGGAAGATTTCAGTGCCCTGGCCTTACAACTGAAGGAAATGCGGGATCTGGTGGACCGGCAGGGAGATAATTCATGGAGACAGGCAATCTGACCGTAACTGTGGTGGGGCTGGGGCTGATCGGAGGATCCATGGCCCTGGGTCTGAAAGGAAAAGTGGGATCCCTTCGGGGGCTGGACGTTTCCCCGGAGATCCTGAGGGAGGCGGCGGTCCGGGATATGGCCGACCGGCTGGGAACGGATCCCCGGGAGCTGCTGCCCGGGGCTGATCTGGTGGTGGTGGCCCTGTATCCGGAACAGACCCGCCGGTTTATCCTGGACAACCGGGACCTTGTTTCTCCCGGTACCCTCATCATGGATGTATCCGGAATCAAGGAGACCCTGGTCCGGGATCTGCAGGCAGGACTACCGGATACGGTGGAATTCCTGGGGGCGCATCCTATGGCCGGACGGGAGGGCTCAGGAATCCGGCAGGCCCGGGAGGAAATGTTTCTGGGCTCCTATTTTCTGATTACCCCCACGGAGAGGAACACCCCGGAGGCCCTGGGGATGGCATCTGCCGTGCTGGAACTGCTGGGTCCCAGAAAGATTGTGGAACTGGATCCTTCCCGTCATGACCGCCTTATGGCCTATACCAGCCAGATGCCCCATGTACTGGCTGCGCTGCTGGTGGATGGGTTTACCGGGGACAGCCGGTTCCTGCTGGGGGGCAGTTTCCGGGACGCCACCCGGGTGGCATCCATCAATGAGGTCCTGTGGAGCGAACTGTTTCTGGAAAACCGGGACAACCTGCTGGAGGAGGTCCGGGCATTCAGGGACCGGCTGGACCGGTTTGAGCAGCTTCTGTCCGCCGGGGACAGCCGGGGGCTGGAAGAGTGGCTCCGGAAGGTGAGGGAAATCCGGGAAAATATCCAGGCCGGAGAGGCCGGGAAGTGAGGAACCATGGAAACTGAACTGAAACTTTCCCACCGGACGGTTCCGGTGGTTCTGGAAAACGGGGTACTTGACCGTCTGGCCGGGGAGATCGGACGGGCATATACCGGCAGGAGGATCTACCTCCTTACCGATGCCAATCTGGAAAGACTCTACGGAAACCGTATAAGAGGACTGCTTGAGGAGGCGGGATATCAGGTGCATACCGATGTCCAGACGCCCGGGGAGGAGGCCAAAAGTCTGGCCGGTCTGGAGGCCATCTACAGCCGCATGCTGAAAGCCGGGATGACCCGGGGAGACCTGCTGCTGGTCTTTGGCGGCGGGGTCTGCGGAGATCTGGGAGGCTTTGCCGCTGCCACGTATCTTCGGGGGATTTCCTACATTCAGGTGCCCACCAGTCTGCTGGCCCAGGTGGATTCCTCCATCGGGGGGAAGGTGGGGGTGAACCTGAAGGAAGGGAAAAATCTGGCCGGGAGTTTTTACCATCCGGAACGGATCCTGATCGATCCCCTTGTGCTGTCCACTCTGCCGGAAGAGGAGTTCCGCAGCGGGATGGGGGAAGTGGTGAAATACGCCTGCATCGGAGACGCACCGCTTCTCGGGGAGATCCGGGAGTACTTCCGGGAAGAGCCCCGGGATCCCGCCCGTCTGTTCACCCTGATTTCCCGCAGCGCAGAGCAGAAGATCCGGGTGGTGTCCGCCGATGAACGGGAGGGGGGAGTCCGGATGCTTCTGAATTTCGGGCATACTTTGGGCCACAGCATAGAGAAAAATATGGGATACGGCCGGATCAGCCACGGAGCTGCAGTGGCCCTGGGCATGCTTCATTTCACCCGCCGTTCCGAGGCCCTGGGACTTACCGGTCCGGGCACCGCAGAGGCCCTGGAGGAAGTCCTCAGGCTGGCCGGACTGCCGGTAATTCTTCCGGACATCCCCCGGGAGGATCTGCTGGAAACCATACGGAGTGACAAAAAGAGCCGGGGAGACAGCATCCGGATCGTCCTGATCCGCCGGATCGGGGAAGGATTCATCCATGAGGTGCCCCTTCAGGACATGGAAGCATTTGTATGAGGAGGAGCGAATTGAAACGTATACCGCAGCAGGTACAAATTGAAGGGGGCTTTCTGCAGGGTTCCCTGCAGGTGCCCCCGTCCAAAAGCCTGGCCCACCGGGCGGTGATCGGGGCGGCTCTGGCCCCGGGGGAGAGCCTGGTGGAGAATGTGGCCTTCAGTGTGGACATTCAGGTGACCGTGGCGGCCATGGAGGCACTGGGCGCAAAGATTGAGCGGGAACCGGACGGGGACGGCCGGTTCCGTCTGCGGATCCGGGGCATCGGGGGGCGCAGAAATACCCCGGTGACTCTTGATTGTGCCGAGTCAGGATCCACCCTGCGGTTTCTGATTCCCCTGGCCCTGCAGTTCGCCCCGGAGGTGACCTTCACCGGACGGGGGCGTCTGGTGAAACGACCCCTGGACATTTACTACCGGATCTTCGACGGTCAGAACGTTCCCTGGGAAAACACGGACGGGCAGTTGCCCCTGACGGTCCGGAGGGGACTTTCTCCCGGAGTGTTTACCATGGCCGGCGACGTCAGCAGCCAGTTTCTCACCGGGCTCCTTTATACCCTTCCCCTGCTGTCCGGGGATTCAGAGATCCGGGTAACCACCCCTCTGGAGAGCCGGGGGTATGTGGACCTGACCCTTAACAGTCTGGCAAAAAGCGGGATCCGGGTGGAGCATGAGGGGTACAGACGTTTCCTGGTGCCGGGAAATCAGACCTTCCGTCCGGTAAGCCTCCGGGTGGAGGGGGACTTTTCCCAGGGGGCCTTTCTCCTGGTGGCCGGAGCCACCGGAGGGGATCTTATTCTCCGGGATCTCAGTCCCGGTTCTCTGCAGGGGGACCGGGTGATTCTGTCCATTCTGGCAGAAAGCGGGGCGGATCTCTCCCGGCTGCCGGACGGATCCTTCCGGATCCGCAAAGGACGGATCCGGGCCTTTGAGGCGGAATGTTCCGAATTCCCCGATCTGGTGCCGGTGCTGGGTGTCCTGGCGGCCACTGCCCGGGGAACCAGCCGGCTCACCGGACTGGAGAGGCTTAAGATCAAGGAGTCGGACCGGCTCAGTGCCATCTATACGGAACTGGACAGACTGGGGGCAAAGGTCCGCCGGGGAGACGACTGGCTGGAGATTACCGGCCGGGAATCCCTGCCGGGGGGTGTCCGGGTGGATGCCTGGGGGGATCACAGGATCGCCATGAGCATGGCGGTGGCCGCCCTGTCCTGTGAGAAACCCCTGGAACTGACCGGAGCGGACAGCGTCAGCAAAAGCTGGCCGGATTTCTGGGAAGACTACGGGAAACTGGGAGGAGTATACCATGAGCGGAATCTGGGGTAGAAGACTTAAGATCAGCCTGTTCGGGGAGTCCCACGGGGGAGCCATCGGGGTCACCATCCACGGTCTTCCAGGAGGGTTCCGGCCGGATCTGGAGGAGATCCGCCGCCATATGGCCCGGCGGCGGCCGGGACAGTCCCGGGTCACCACCAGCCGGCAGGAAGCCGATGCCTTCGAGATTGTCAGCGGTTTTTTTGAGGAGAAAACCACCGGTACCCCCCTGACCTGCCTGATCCGGAACCAGGATCAGAAGAGCGCCCACTACGAGACCTTCCGCCATGTGGTGCGGCCGGGGCATGGGGACTGGCCGGGGAAAGTGAAATACAACCGTTCCGAGGATTTCCGGGGCGGGGGACATTTCAGCGGCCGGATCACCGCGCCCCTGGTATTTGCCGGATCCCTGGTCCGGCAGCTGCTGGAAAAGGAGGGCATCCGCATCGGAGCCCACATGGAAGAAGTGGCCGGAATCCGGGATGGACGGTTTCAGAATGCCTGGCCGGATGCCGGCCTGCTGGATGACCTGACCCGTCGGCCAAAACCCCTTCTCAACGGGGATCTGTGGCCCTCCATGGAGGAGGCCATCATGGCGGCCCGCCGGGATGGAGATTCCGTGGGAGGCGTGGTGGAGTGCGCCGCCACGGGAGTGCCGGCGGGCCTGGGGGATCCATTTTTCGATTCCCTGGAATCCTGCCTGGCCACGCTTCTTTTTTCCATTCCGGCGGTGAAGGGACTGGAGTTCGGGGACGGATTTGGCCTGGCCGGGATGCGGGGATCACAGTCCAACGATCCCTACGGGATCCGGGATGGAAGGGTGGAGACCCTGAGCAACCACAACGGAGGAATCACCGGCGGGATATCCAACGGGGCTCCGGTGGTATTCCGGGTGGCCATAAAGGCAACTCCCTCCATATCTCTGCCCCAGAAAACCGTGGACCTGGAGCGGATGGAGGAGACCACCCTGGTGATTGAGGGACGACACGATCCCTGCATCGTTCCCCGGGCAGTCCCTGTGGTGGAAGCCGCTGCCGCCCTGGCCCTGTACGACGCCCTGGAGTCTGAACGATGAAAACACTGGAGGAACTGAGAAAAGACATAGACCGGATCGACTCCCGGCTCCGGGATCTTCTGCGGGAGCGGATGGAAGTGAGCCGTCAGGTGGGCGCCTGGAAGCAGGCCAACGGGATTGCCATTTACCAGCCGGACCGGGAGCAGGAACTGTTTGAGAAAAGTCTGTCCCGGATGGAGGAGCCCTACCGGCAGGCCTACGGGGAGATCCTGAAGAAAATCATGGAGACCAGCCGGGGCCTGCAGGGAGACCTTCTCTACGGCCGGGCGGAACCGGTGGAAGGCATCGATGTGGAGATGCTCCTTAAAGAAAGTGCCGGCAGGAAGGATTACCGGGTGGTGGCCCACCAGGGGATTGCAGGGTCCTACAGCGAGGAGGCTCTGGAGGGATTTTTTGCCGGCCGGACAGTGGAGAAAGTGAGTTTCGACACCTTCCATGAGGCGGCGGAGGCGGTTCTTTCCGGCCGGGCGGACGGGGTGATGCTGCCGCTGGAAAACAGTTCCACCGGGGGTGTGGGTGAAGTGGAGCATCTGCTCAGCGAAAGCGGCCTTTATATCACCGGAGAATATTATCTTCCCATTGAGCACGTTCTGCTGGGGCTGCCCGGTGCGTCTCCGGAAGATCTGAAGGTGGTTTATTCCCACCCCCAGGGACTGCAGCAGTGCAGCCGGTTTCTCCAGAGCCGGGGACTTATTGCAGAACCCTGGTTCAACACGGCCATGAGTGCCAGGAAGGTGGCAACGGAACTGGATCCTTCCCGGGGGGCCATTGCCAGCCTGAAGGCGGGGGCCCTCTATGGCCTTCAGGTGCTGGCACGGGACATCGCCGACAATGGCACCAATTTTACCCGGTTTGTTCTGGCCTCGGCCACACCGGACATCCGCCCGGAGTCGGACCGGATCAGCATCCGGCTGTCCCTGGCCCACCAGGTGGGCAGTCTCTACCGGATTATCAGCATCATTGCGGAAAGCAGTCTCAACATGACCAGGATCGAGTCCCGGCCCATTTTTGGCCGGCCCTGGGAGTACTACTTTTATCTGGACTTTGAGGGGAACCTGATGGAACCCCGGGTCCGCAGCGCTCTGGAAAAAATTGCGGAAAACAGTTCCCAGCTGAAGTTTCTCGGGAACTACCCGAAAGGAGAATTTAACCTTGGGCAAGGAACTGGAACTGAAACTGACTCTGACTGACCCCTCCCAGGAAGACCGGCTGCTGGCGGATCCCCGGGTGTTTGACGGGGACTATGAAACGGTTGTGCTGAGGGCGGACTACTACGATGTTCCCTCCCTGGCTCTGACCCGGGAAAAAATCAGTCTGAGGCTGCGCCGGGAGAACGACCGGCTGGTGGCCACCGCCAAGGCAGGCGGCGGGGTGAAGGACGGTTTGCACCGCCGGGAGGAATACAATCTGGAGGTCAGTGAGTCCCGGATGGACCCTGCCTGGTTCCCGGAACTGGCCCTGAGGGTGCTGCCCATGATCCGGGACGAACGGCTGGAGGTGATCATCCGGACCGAAATGAACCGCCGGCGGCGGTCCCTTTCCTGGGGAGAATCCCGGATCGAACTGGCCCTGGACCACGGATTTGTGGAGGCCGCCGGGAAACGGGAGGAAGTGCTGGAACTGGAAATCGAACTGCTGCGGGGGAAGTCCGCGGATCTGTTTTCCTTCCGGGAACAGTGCCTGGGTGGATACCGGCTGGTGCCTGAAGATGAGAGCAAATTTTCCCGGGGACTGAGGCTTCTGACGGAAGCCGGGGCTCCCCGTTAAAATCCGGAAACCTCCCCCGGGGGGTTTCTTTCT
>JAXGWN010000072.1:0-7334 GCA_040773285.1 Bacillota bacterium | reverse complement strand
GAACAGACCCTGAACCAGCTGCTGGTGGAGATGGACGGCTTTGAGTCCAATGAGGGAATAATCATCATTGCGGCCACCAACCGTCCCGACATTCTGGACCCCGCACTGCTGCGGCCTGGCCGGTTCGACCGGCAGGTGACCGTAACGTCTCCTGACCTGAAAGGACGGGAAGAGATTCTCCAGGTCCACTCCAAGAACAAACCTCTGTCCGATGATGTAAGTCTGGCGGTGCTGGCCAAAAGAACGCCTGGTTTCACCGGTGCGGATCTGGCCAACCTGATGAATGAGGGGGCCCTGCTGGCGGCCCGGAAGAATCATCTGAGGATCGGTATGGATGAACTGGAGGACGCCATAGAGCGGATTATTGCGGGACCTGAAAAGAAATCCAAGATTATGAGTGAAAAGGAAAAGAGGCTGGTGGCCTATCACGAGGCCGGCCATGCCATTGCCAGCCACTATCTTCCCGGGACGTATCCCCTGCACAAGGTTTCCATTATTCCCAGGGGAGCTGCAGGAGGGTATACGCTTCTGCTGCCGGAGGAAGACCGCAATTACATGACCAAGAGTCAGATGATGGATCATGTCTGCATGCTGCTGGGAGGCCGGATTGCCGAGGCCCTGGTGCTGAAGGACATCAGCACCGGTGCATCCAACGATCTGGAAAGGGCAACAAAGACCATCCGCAGCATGATCACCGATTACGGGATGAGCGATAAACTGGGAAGCCTGACCTTCGGAAACAAGTCGGATGCGCCGGCTTTTGTGGGCCGTGATATCTCCAAGGAACGCAACTACAGTGAAGAGATTGCCTACCTTATTGACCGGGAGGCCAAGGTGCTGATGGATGAGTGCTACCAGAAGACCAGCAGAATCCTGGAGGAAAATATGGACCAGCTGGTGCTGCTGGCCGATCAGCTGATGGAAAAAGAGACCATCGATGCTGAGGAATTTCTGCTGCTGATGGAGCGGCAGACGGAAGAAATATCTGCAGCCGGTGTTCCGGCTGGGGAAAATACTGACCAGGAGTCAGGAAAAGAATCTGTAAAAGAATCTGTAAAAGAAGAGGAGTCAGACAATGGAACAGACATACGTAATGCTTAAGCCGGATGCCGTAAACCGCGGCCTGGCGGGGGAAATCATCTCCCGGATCGAGAAAAAGGGTTTTGCCATTTCTGCCATGACCATGCTGGTTATGACCGAAGAGAAGGCAAAAGCGCACTACTACGAGCACGTGGAGAAACCGTTTTTTCCGGAACTGCTGGAATACATTACCTCCGGCCCGGTGATCGGTATGGTGGTATCAGGACCCAACGTGATCCGGGCAATGAGAAAGATGCTGGGAGCCACGGATCCTTTTGAGGCGGATCCCGGCAGCATCCGGGGGGATTACGGATTCAGCAAGACCATGAATCTTGTGCACGCCTCGGATTCTCCGGAAAGTGCAGCCAGAGAGATCGCTCTATATTTCACAAATGAACAGATCTGCGGATAACCGCAATCCCTTGTGCCTGAAGGGCTGAGAGGGATTTCCCTGCTCCGGTGAAGATTTTCACAACCTTGGGAGCAGGTTGGGATTTGACAGGACCGGTGCTTATTTGATTAAATATATCTGAAATTTACTAGATATGTTTAATTGTAGTTAATCACAGTTAATCAGTGATTTCACATCAAAATTCATTAGGTAAAGGAGATGATTGCATGCTGACCGATATCGAAATTGCACAGCAGTCGAAGATGAAACCCATCGCGGAGATCGCCGATGGTCTTGGATTGACCGGAGATGACATTGAATTTTACGGGAAATACAAAGCCAAGATTTCCATGGAGACCATCAAGAAACTGCAGGACAGACCGGACGGGAAACTGGTTCTGGTAACTGCCATCAACCCCACACCGGCCGGTGAGGGGAAGACCACCACTTCTGTGGGTCTGACCGATGGTCTGAGAAAACTGGGCAAGAATGCCATGGTTTGTCTTCGCGAGCCCTCTCTGGGCCCCAGCTTTGGTGTAAAAGGTGGAGCTGCCGGCGGCGGATATGCCCAGGTTGTTCCCATGGACGAGATCAACCTGCACTTCACCGGTGATCTTCACGCCATCACCTACGCCCACAATCTGCTGGCTGCCATGGTGGACAATAGCCTGAAGCAGGGGAACCCCCTGAACCTGGATCCCACCAGAATCGTATTCAGAAGAGTCATCGACCTGAGCGACCGTGCCCTTCGGGACACTGTGATCGGTCTGGGCGGTGTGGCCAACGGAGTTCCCAGACAGGATGGTTTCGACATCACGGTTGCCTCCGAGATCATGGCAATTCTCTGCCTGGCCTCCGACCTGATGGACATGAAAAAGCGTTTCAGTCAGATCATTGTAGGGTACACCTATGACAAGAAGCCTGTGACAGCCGGTGACCTGGAAGCCCAGGGTGCCATGACCCTCCTGATGAAAGACGCCATCAAGCCGAACCTGGTACAGACTCTGGAGAATACTCCGGCCTTTATCCACGGTGGTCCTTTTGCCAACATTGCCCACGGCTGCAACTCCGTAACCGCCACCAAAACTGCCCTTAAACTGGCAGATATCGTGGTTACCGAGGCCGGTTTCGGTGCAGACCTGGGAGCTGAGAAATTCTTCGATCTGAAATGCCGCTTTGCCGGCCTGAAGCCGGACGCCGTTGTGATCGTTGCCACCGTAAGGGCTCTGAAGATGCACGGTGGAGTGGTGAAGGCAGATCTGGGTGCTGAGAACCTGGCTGCCGTTGAAGCCGGTTTCCACAACCTGGAAAAACACATTGAGAACGTCAAAAAATTCGGCGTTCCCGCTGTGGTGGCTGTAAACAGATTCCCCACCGACACCGAGGCTGAACTGAACCTGGTGATTGAGATGGCCAAAGGTCTTGGCGCTGAAGTGGCCCTGTCTGAAGTGTGGGCAAAAGGCGGCGAAGGCGGAGTGGAGATTGCTGAAAAAGTACTGACAACCCTGGAAAGCAGAAAATCCGATTTCCACGTGCTGTACGATACCGAGCAGCCCATCAAGAACAAACTGGCTACCATCGCCCGGGAGATCTATGGCGCAAACGGTGTGAATTATACCAGCGAAGCCAGCAAGATGATTGCCCAGTACGAGGATATGGGTTACGGGAATCTGCCCATCTGCGTGGCCAAGACCCAGTACTCCCTGTCCGACGATCCCACCAAACTGGGAAGACCGGAGAATTTTGACATCACTGTCCGTGAGGTAAGACTTTCGGCTGGTGCCGGATTCCTGGTAGCCATTTCCGGATCCGTCATGACCATGCCCGGACTGCCCAAGAGACCGGCAGCCTGCAACATTGACATTGATGAGAACGGAACCATTGTAGGTCTGTTCTAAAAACGAGACAACAAAAGATTATTTGCCGGACCGGGTTTCCCGGTCTGGCTTTTTTTGTCCTGATGTGGTTAAATCAGGTTAATTGGTTGTTAAACGATTAACATAGTGTTAAAATTCCGACGTAGGAAAGTGAGGACATGGAAAGAGATGGCCACCCTGAAAGATATTGCCCTTCGTGTAGGTGTCAGCACCTGCACGGTGTCCAGATACATCAACGGTAAGATTACGGTCAGGAAAGAAACTGCGGAGAGCATTGACCGGGCCATAAAGGAACTGGGATACACGAAAAACTTTGCGGCGGTTTCCCTGAAGACCCAGTCCTCCCGCAGTGTGGCAGTGGTGTTTCCTTCCCTTAAGAATATTTTTTTTGCGGAAATTGCGGATCATGTGAATCGGGTTCTGGAGACCAGAGGCTACACCATGATCACCCTGACCACAGACAATCTGGACAGCAAGGAACGGGAAGCTGCCAGGAAAATCCTGGAACTGCGGGCGGCAGGAGCCATTTTTATGACCCTGCCCTACGATCACCAGGACAGCAGTCACATTCTTCAGCTGGAAAGTCAGGGTATACCCTGTGTCATGATCAACCGCTACTTTGAAGCGGGAAGATTCACTGCAGTCAGCACGGATTTTCTGGGCGGTGCCCGGGAGGGAACCAATCTTCTGCTGGCCGGCGGTGCCCGGAAAATTGGCCTGATCGTGGGAGCGCCGGTGCAGCCTCAGTCCCGGGTATACATCCAGGGGTACCGGGAAAGCCTGGAAGCCGCAGGTTTGGAAGCAGAAGAAGATCTGATCCGGTACTGCTATTATGACGAGAGGAAAGTGGCCCGGGCAACCCGGGACTTCCTCAGAATGGGGACAGATGCCATTTTCGCGATTTCCGACTATACGGCTCTGGCCGTTCTGGATGAGGTGAAAAGACAGAAATGGAGGATTCCGGAGGACGTCTCCGTGCTGGGTTCCGGGAATTCCCGGTTTGCCCAGCTGACCGGACTTACATCCCTGGATTCCAGACCCGTGGACTTGGGGACCCGGGGAGCGGAAATTCTTCTGGAAAGAATCCACAGGGAAAACGATTCTCAATTTGTCCTGGTTGAACCGGAGTTTTCGGTAAGGGAGTCGGTCAGGACGATTCAATAATCCTGCTGAGCAGGACAATAAGGAGAGGGAACTGTGAAACGTAGAGTTATGAGTCTGGTTGCAGTGTTACTTATGTTGGGGATCCTGGCAGGTTGTGCTGGTACAGGGGCGCCGGCAGCTGAGGAACCTCCGGCAGTACCGGAAGCCTCCCCGTCTGAGGAGCCACTGAAGGTGGCGGCCCTTCTCAGCGGACCCATCAACGATATGGGCTGGAATGCCTCGGCTTATGAGGGGCTCCTGGCTTTGGAGGCGGAGTTTGGCTGTGAGATCAACTACGCTGAGAGTGTGGAACAGTCCGATATGGAGGAGACCTTCCGTGCATTCGCACTGCAGGGTTATGATGTGATTTTCGGGCATGGCTTCCAGTTTGGGGATGCAGCCACCCGGGTGGCCGAAGAATTTCCTGAAACAGACTTTGTTGTAATTTCCAGTGATATTTCCAATGGCACAAATCTGGGATCTGCCAATACGGTAACGGAAGATCAGGGATTCATCGCCGGGGCCCTGGCTGCCCTGACCAGTGAATCCGGAGTTGTGGGAGGTATCGGTGGAGTGGACATCCCCCCGATCCGCGGCCCGATTCTGGGCTTTATGGCCGGAGCAGAGTATGTGAATCCCGACATCGAGGTTATTGCGGTGCTGACCGGCAGCAATGACGATGTGGCCAAAGCCAAGGAAACTGCGGTAACCATGATTGAAAATGGTGCGGATGTGATCTTTGCCAATGCCAACCAGGCGGGACTCGGCTCCATTGAGGCCTGCAAAGAGGCCGGAGTGTGGGCAGTGGGATCCAATCAGGATCAGAATCCCATTGCTCCGGAAACCGTATTCCAGAGTGTCATCAAGAGTACTCCGAAACTGTTTACCTATGTGGTGGAACAGATAATCAATGGAACCTATGAGGCCAGGTTCCATGGACTGGGTGTCCGGGAGGGAGCCATTTACCTCAGTGACTGGCACGGATACGATGCACAATTGCCGGAGGTTAAGGCGGAAATTGAGAAGATCATTGAGGGTCTCAAGGACGGAAGCGTCACTTATGATGTAAGCAAATACAATCTTTAAACTGACAAATACGGAAACTTTACTCCCTGAGCCGGACGCCGCCTGCACTGCAGGCGGCGCCCCGGCATTTAAGACTGCATCCGGAGAAAGGATTTCAGCAGAATGGGTTACCTGCAGGAAGCGTTTTCTGATATAATACGGCTACCCCCGGGAGCGGAGAATTAAAACACACTTAATAAAATGTGAAACAAATAACTTATATTGAAGAAGGAAGCCGGCTGTCAGATGTCGAACAAGTAAAAAGCAGAATTGGCACCAGAATGGGTTTTCTTCAGTACAGGTGCAATATGCTGTTCAAAATGGTTATGGATTCAGCACAGCCGGCTGCAGATTTCCGGTGCAGAGATCATCCGCCGCTCTTCGCGGGGAGAACGGACGGGATGATTTTTCTTGTGTCCGGGCACCAAGGCACGGCTGCTGAGGAAATATATTAACTTCTGAATCCAGGAGTTGGCGGGTATCCCGCATGGACATCCGGGTGGCACCCCGGAACGTCCCGTTGTCTGTTGCTATGGGGAGATTTTCCAGGGATATCCCCGGGAAAACTGCAGGAAGGAACCTTCGGGTTCCCAAGAGACATAATGTATTGGAGTGAGGAGATTGGAAGAAAAGAAAAGTCGCTCAGCCACATTGAAACTGGTGGCGGAAAAGTTTCTGATCCCGTTGGTGGCGGTGATTCTGGCCCTTCTGGTAGGGGCTCTGGTCATCAGCGTCATGGGAATCGATCCCTGGGGGGCCTACAAGAGCCTGTTCATCGGGTCTCTGGTGGGAAAAAATGCCATTGCTGAGACACTGGTAAAAACCATTCCCCTGCTGTTTACAGCACTGAGTTATGCCTTTGCTGCCCGTTGCGGACTAACCAATCTGGGTGCTGAAGGGCAGCTGTATATGGGCGGGATTTTTGCAACTGTGGTGGGGATCTATCTGGGAAGCCTCCCGGCTGTGATTCTCCTGCCCCTGGCTGTTGCTGCCGGATTTATTGGTGGGGGCCTCTGGGGTCTTCTGGCCGGATGGCTGAAGGTCCGCTTTGGTGCCGCTGAGGTTATCACCACCATCATGCTGAACTACATTGCCACGTACTTCCTGAGCTTTCTGGTAACCGGACCGATGATCGAGCCTCCCGGGTCCTTCCCGCAGACCCCCCAGGTTTCACCGGCAGCCATGCTGCCCAAGATCCTTCCGGGAACCCGGCTTCATGCCGGCCTGATCGTTGCTGCCCTGGCGGTGGTCTTCTACTGGTTCTTTCTCTGGAAAACCACTACGGGATATGAGACCAGGGTGGTGGGCCTGAACCCTGGGGCTGCCGAGTACGCCGGGATCAATCCCACGAAGAATGCTCTTCTGGCCATGTTTATTGCCGGTGGCTTTGCCGGACTGGCGGGTACCTGTGAGATCCTGGGGATTCAGCTGAGGATGTTCCAGGACTTCTCTGCGGGGTATGGATTTGACGGAATCGCCGTGGCCCTTCTGGGTCAGAGTTCCCCCATCGGGATTGTGGTGGCCGGAGTACTCTTCGGTGTTCTCCGCAGCGGCGCCAATATGATGCAGATGCTGGCACGGGTACCGATCGCCATCATTTACATCGTACAGGCTTTCGTTATCATCTTCGTAATTTCCAGTACCTATGTTGAGAAAGCTTACAACAGAAGGAAACTGGAAAAATTAGCCATGAAGGGAGCGCGTGCGGAATAATGGATGCTTTTTTGGATGCAATCAGTAAATTTATTGCTGCCGCCCTGAGAACAGCCACGCCTCTG
>JAXGWN010000071.1:0-7361 GCA_040773285.1 Bacillota bacterium | reverse complement strand
AGCCAGGCAATGGTGGTGCTGGCTTTTCGCCGCTCCAGCACCATGACCACCACAATCAGGGTCACATAGAGTATGAACAGTACGGAGATCACATCGCCCAGATTCATTCCATTTCCTCCGGATTACAGCAGTTCCGCAGCCATTTCGGCCAGGGGAGATCTCTCGCCCCGGATCAGAGTGACGTGTCCGGCCATTTCCTGGTCCCGGAACCGTTCCGCAGCCACGGTCAGACCGTTGCTGGTGGAGTCGATATACGGATGATCGATCTGTTCCGGATCCCCCACCATGACAATTTTGCTGTCCTCTCCTGCCCGGGAAATGATGGTCTTAGCCTCATGCCGTGTCAGATTCTGGGCCTCATCCACAATAATGAACTGCCGGGGAATGCTGCGCCCCCGGATATAGGTGAGAGCCTCCAGTTCAATGTTTTTCATCCCCACCATCATGTTTTCCAGGGGATTTTTCTCATCGGCGGAAAAGAGGTACTCCAGATTGTCATAGATGGGCTGCATCCAGGGACGGAGTTTTTCCTCTTTCTCCCCGGGCAGATATCCGATATCCCGTCCCATGGGAATCACCGGCCGGGCCACCAGCAGTTTGCGGTACCGGCGCTCGTCCAGCACCTTGGTGAGTCCTGCGGCCAGGGCCAGAAGTGTCTTCCCGGTGCCCGCCCTTCCGGCAATGGTGACCAGGGGAACCGAATCGTCCAGCAAAAGTTCCATGGCCATTTTCTGCTGCACATTTCTGGGAGCAATCCCCCAGACCAGATCCGCCGGTATGTTCAGCCCGGTCAGGGCGTCCCTGCCGGCCCGCAGTACCGCAGAATGACTGCTGTCCGGGGCATCCCGGAGAATCAGGAATTCATTGGGGTACACCTTCTCCGGAAGGTCCCCTACGGCCAGTCCCCGGTCCCGGTAGAACCGGTCGATCAGGGAAGACTCCACCATCAGTTCCCGGAACCCCCGGTACAGCCCCCCGGGGGATGCCACCTTGTCGTTTCTGTAATCCTCCGCCCGGATGCCCAGGGAATCCGCCTTGATCCTCATAATGGCGTCGTTGCTGACCAGAATTACTGGAATATTCTTATCTTTCGTTTCCTGCCAGATGGTAAAGGCCACCGACAGAATCCGGTTATCGTTGTTCAGTTCCGGAAAATACACCTGCATCCCGGCGTTCAGCTGATGATTCATCTCCACCCTTATGGTTCCGCCGGCATCGGTGGAAACCCCCAGATTCAGAGGACTGATTTTCCTCAGCCGGTCCAGGGTACGGGCCGCCTCCCGGGCATTGCGGCCCAGATCGTCCTGCAGATGGGTTTTGGAATCGATCTCCTCAATCACCACAGAGGGGATCACAACCTCATTATCCTCAAAACCAAAAAAGGCCAGTGGGTCGCTGAGAATCACGTTGGTGTCCAGTATGTAGATTTTTCTCATTTGTCCTCCGCTAAATGCAGATATCCAGTACCTCGCAGATAAAAAACTGCATCTCGGCCACTTCCAGCTGCACGGGGCCGTTGCGGGCCGGGCGGCTCAGTGCGCTCTGTCCGGCAATCTGATTCAGGTTGTTTTCCACCAGAGTCTTTACCTCCTGCAGATCCCTTTCGAATCCATGGATCCGTACCAGTTCCCGGAGGTCCTCCAGAAGATGGTCCGCATCCCTCCAGCCGGCCATCCGGCTGACAGCGTCCAGTTCCGGCCGGTCCATGGCCAGCTGCAGAAAAGCAGGCAGAAACACCCCGATTACCCGGCCATGACTCACCTCTGTATAGGCGGTCAGCACATGGGCCAGCCCGTGAAGAAAACTCATCCCCTCAGACCGGTAGCGTTTCCCCATGGTCAGGGACAGATTCCCCAGTTCCTCCAGAAAACTGCGGTTTCCACCCAGCAGTTCCCGCAGGTGTTCTCCGGTAAGGGCCAGTTCCTCAGACACATTCTGTCCCTGCAGATGCAGTTCCACCTGATGGGAAAACATGTCCAGCAGTCCGGACGCCAGCCGGTCGGCCGGTATGGACTCCAGATAACGGAGATCCCGGAACACATAAGCCGGCACCATCCAGGGCCGTGAAATGTCCCGCAGCAGCACGGTGGAAAAATCCAGTACAAAGGCCTCGGTACTGGCCTCTGCCCCGTTGGCTCCGGTGGGAACCGCCAGGTAAAGCGGGATTCTCCGGCCCGCCAGCGGATTGTAGAAAAAATCGGTCCAGGGAAAATTGTTGCTGGCCACCAGGCCGGTCAGTTTTCCCAGATCCATGGCGGATCCTCCGCCAATGGCCAACAGACAGTCGCACTGGTTTCCCAGATACTCCGTGGCCGCCGCCTTCACCTCATCCAGAGAAAAGGGAAGGGCAAAATCCTGGTACACAGAGTACGGAAAATCCTGCAGCCCGTCCAGAATCTCCCGGGTAGGGGCCAGTTCCGCCACCCCGGAATCCAGAATTACCAGAGGGCGGCTTTTTCCTGCCTCCCGGAGAATTTCCGGAATCCGGTCTGCGGCCGGACCGGTGTACACACCGGCAAGCGGTTCAAAGGTTTCCAGTTCACCCTGCATTTCCAAGAAAAATGTCATTCGATCCCCTTTCCGAACCCATTGTGCCAGGTCATATCCGCAACTTCTTTTCTGGGTTTCAGTTCCTCCGGTTCAATTCCGTATCCCAGGGGAGTCAGTCCGATCAGCCGGAAGGGTTCCGGATATCCCAGAATCTCCCTGGCTGCTTCCTCGTTTACCGCCCCCAGGAAACAGGTGTCCAGACCCTTTTCCTTTGCAGCCAGCATCAGAGAGGCAAATACCAGTCCCCCATCCACCAGATAGTAGGGCTTTGCGTCCTGAACTCCGGACTCCTCCGGATTGGCAATCACGGCCACCGCCCAGGGGGCCGCCAGCAGAGAGGGCCGCCCGGGATTTCCCTCCGGCAGCGTTCCGGCCAGGGCCTCGCGGACCCTCAGGTCATCCACCAGAATAAAGCGCCAGGGCTGACCGTTTCTCCAGGAGGGAGACCACCGGGCCACTTCCAGAACCTCTTTCACCTGTTCCAGAGTCACCGGCCGATCCAGATACCTGCGCACACTTTTCCGTTCCAGAATTGTTCCCATGTCCTTTTCCTCCTTATGTTTGTTACCTCATTCTATCACAGAAGAAGGGCCGGTAAAAATGTAAAAAGCGGATGGCGTAAATGCCATCCGCTTCCACTCCAACGAATCCTGGTCTGCCTGTTTTCCCATCCTCATGACCCTGTCATGTTTCAGTTCCTTTGCGGAATCACCTGATTCCGTTCGCAACATCCTCAGGATGGTCCGGATGAATCTCCGGGGCCGTTGTACTGTCAACCCTGCCGTCCAGGTAAGAGAATCGCTTCCCTGAGGTTCCCATTTGCGGGTGAATTAACCTCGCCGGGGGTTCCTCCTCCTGCACCGGATTCCAGATCCAGCGGCTGCGTTCAGGGTATCCTTGGAATGTACCTGTATTATAGTCCCGTACTCCCGGATCTGCAAACCGTCGGAGCGCCCACACAGCACATATGGAGCTCTGGGGATTTCTCTGGAGGATAAACCGGATCAGGACAGATCAATTTGCGATTTTTCGCATTCATACAGCCTTTTTCAGATCTTCTGAATTCAGTCGTGAAAAACTCCATATATACAGTTCGCATTACCAAACATCTTTGTTTCCCCCCCGGATGGCTTCCAGCAGTTCCTCCGTACTGATCACGTGACAGTAGATGTTATTGAGAACTGCCAGTTCGTGATTCTGGATTTCTTCCGTGGCTGCCCGGCAGGCATCCTCAATCAGCCAGACTTTGAAACTCTCATCAGCCAGAGAGCGAACCGTTCCGGACACGCACTGGTCCGTGTAAACCCCGGTCACCACCACGGTATCGATCCCCATATTATGAAGCATAAGCCGCAGGGTGGTACCGGTCACTGCGGAGTCTGTCGTCTTGGTGAGAACAATCTCGTGGGGCAGCGGTGCCACTTCCGGCACAATCTCGGCATCCCGGGATCCCGGAGGCAGCAGAAGTTCATTAAATCCCGTCGCCTTGTGATCAAGGGAGCGGTCCCGGCCATCCCGGGTCCTGCACTGGATCATGGCATAAAAAACATCCATATGATACTGCCGGAAAGCCTTCAGAATCCTCTGGTTGTTGGGTATCACAGTATTTTCCATGGTGTCAAAATACCAGTCCCACCGGCGGTTATACTCCCGCATCTCCTCCGTGGCACCGCTGCTGTCCGGTCTGGTGAGGAACACACGCTGCAGGTCCACCACCAGCAGAGCCGTCCTGGCAGGGTCAATCTCCACGGTTCCCCGGTCCTGGTCCATCTCATAGTAAAAAGAAACGTATCTGTCGTTTACTCGCATTTAAATCCCTCCTGATCTAAATTCACGGACAGAGCCTGCACAGTTTTCTTTCAGAGTAATCCTAAAAAATCTACCGGTCAATTATCGGGGGGGCCGCATCCTTGCAGAATTAATCCTTACACGCCCTGTGTCCGGTTTGCATCACTTTCCGATTCAGAATTTAAAGGAAAAGGGCTATAATGGGAGAAAGAGGTGAATCCATTGTATTTTCTGACCATTTCCAGAAATCTGGGCAGTCTGGGGGACGAAATCACAGAGGAGCTGTCCTCCCAGCTCCAGATCCCCCTGCTGAACCGGAAAAAGGCTTTCGACCTTTGGCTTTCCCGGGTAGCCTCCCGGCACGAGCTGCATATGCTGGAAAACAGTTATGAATTTTTCCGCCACGACCGGCCCGGGGGTGGCAGTTTTCTGCAGTATCTGGAGGAACAGATGAAGCTGGCTCGGGAGACCGGACCGGTAGTCTTTCTGGGCATGGCCTCCCAGCTGGTCTTTAAGGACCATCCTCTGGCCCTGCACCTGAGAATTCAGGCCAGTCAGCCGGTACGGGTCGGCCGGATCATGGAGCAGTTCGGTCTCAGCCGCCAGCAGGCCATGAATGCCCTGGAGGAAAGCGACACCCGCCGGAAGAAATACGTCCGCCGTCTGTACCGGGAGGATCTGGAGGATCCCGCCCTGTACGACCTGACCATCAATACGGACCGGATCTCGGTGGAGGATGCCGCCAGGCTCATCGTCCGGCTGGTGGAAAGCCGCCAGGAGGACTCCGGTTTCAGTTCCAGCCAGCTGAGCTTTTTCACCAAAGATTCCCGGTCCCCTTTCCATCATCAGATTGAGCAGGAGTTTGCCGATATCCTGGATTCCTACGGTATGCGCTGGCAATACGAACCCAGCACCTTTCCTGTGGAATGGGACGAAGAAGGAAACATCGTCCGGGCCATTGCACCGGACTTCTACCTTACCGATTACAACACCTACATCGAACTGACCGTAATGGACCCCCGGTATATGAGCGAAAAAAGAAAGAAAGTCCGGCTGCTGAAAGAACTGTATCCGGACATGAACATCATCCTGATGGACAAAAACAGCCTCCACTCCTTCATGGAGCGGTTCCAGCTGAAGAAAGGGGGACCGGCCGGTGAATAGTCCGGACAGCATCCTGATCAGCAGCAGCCAGCTGCAGCAGAGAATCCGGGACCTGGCCGGGGAGATCACCCGGGACTACCGGGACAAGAACCCGGTGATCATGGTTCTTCTGAAAGGTTCTTTCTATTTTGCCGCCGATCTCACCCGGCTGCTGGATTTTCCCCTGGCCCTGGACTTCATGGCCGCGGGGCATGGAGCCAGCGGAGCCCTGGAGGTGGTGCGGCGCCCCTTCAATTCCATCCGGGACCGGCACGTACTCCTGATCGAGGATATCATCGATTCCGGTCTGTCCCTGAGTTTTATCCTCACCTGGCTCCGGGAACACCAGCCGGCCAGCCTCCAGGTATGCACCCTTCTGGACAACCCGGCCCGCCGTCTGGTCCAGCTGCCGGTCCGTTACCTGGGATTTACCATCCCTGACCGGTTTGTGGTGGGATACGGACTGGACTTCAGGGAAGATTTCCGGCACCTGCCGGACATCCGGGAGTACCACATGGAACCGCAAAGTCAAAAAAATGGGAAGTCCTGACGGACTTCCCATTCATCATTTTACCATTTCACTATTTTACCAGTTCATTTCCCGGATGCGGAAATGGGCCTGAGGGTGAACACAGGCCGGGCACTCATCCGGTGCCTCCACGCCGGTGTGCACGTAACCGCAGTTTCCGCACTTCCACTGGATCTCGTCTTCCCGCTTAAAGGTTTTGCCGGCCCGCAGATTGTTCAGCAGAGCCAGGTAACGCTCCTCGTGGGCCTTCTCAGCAATGGCCACCATCTTGAAGGTGCGGGCGATGGCCTCAAAGCCCTCTTCCTGTGCCACTTTGGCAAACTCCGGATACAGTTCGGTCCACTCTTCGTTTTCCCCGCCGGCAGCTGCCTCCAGGTTTTCCTCGGTGGTTCCCAGGATACCAGCCGGATAGGCCGCAGTGATCTCCAGCATTCCACCCTCCAGGGGCTTGAAGAACTGCTTGGCATGCTGGCGCTCGTTGGCGGATGTCTCCAGGAAGATCTCGGCGATCTGCTCGTAGCCTTCCTTTTTGGCGATCTTGGCAAAGTAGTCGTAACGGTTGGATGCCTGGGATTCCCCGGCAAACGCCTTCAGAAGATTCTGTTCTGTCCTGGTTCCTTTGATACTCATAGTCTCCTCCTCAGTTTAAAGTGTATTTTTCCACAGTCCGTGAACGTTGCAGTGCTCTCTGGCGGTCACTGAAGCCGCCGAAGTGCAGAAACTGGCCTTGGGCTCGTCCCCGGGCTTGAGAAATGCAATGTAGGTTCTGTCTTCCGTGATCAGTTCGATCCACTCGATGTAATGCTCCTCGGTCATGGGATGGATGGTGGACCCTACGGTCACAGCGTATCCGTCCGCTGTCTTCTCGATCACAGGAACATGTTTTTCCGTGGTCTGGTCTGCAGTTTTTTCCTCCAGCAGAATCATGGGTTCCCCACAGCAGATCAGTTCACCACCGCCGGCCTGGAGCATCTCCACCACGTTTCCGCAGATCTCGCATTTGTATACCTCATAACGGTTTGCCATTGTACATCCTCCTTATTTCCTGATTGACTTCCTTATTATCATAACAAGAGGCCGGATAAAATTCAACTATATCCGTTATTTATTTGTAATTATTTCAAACTGATGAGGCCCTCCAGTTCCTCCCCGATTTGGGCAAACACCGGACCCCACCCCCGGCGGCCGGCCAGTTCCGCCAGCACCACCGGATTCACCGTACTATCTGCGGCCCGTTCCATCGCCTTCTCCATATCCTCTTCAAACCGGGGCAGATCCTCTGCAAACGGCCGGTCACTTCCCTCCATCCGGGGCATCCGCACCGGGTGGAGGGCCCCGGTTTCCTTCAGTT
>JAXGWN010000070.1:0-7367 GCA_040773285.1 Bacillota bacterium | reverse complement strand
GATTGGAAAACTGCTGGGGTATGAAACCCCCGGGATTGTCCCAGAGCAGTTCCTCTGCCTTCCGTATGGCCCCCTGCATTCCTTCCTCCGGAGGGGTCAGAACCAGCCGGGCCCCCAGGGCCTTCAGCAGGTTTCTGCGCTCCACACTCATGCTCTCCGGCATGGTGAGAATCAGGGGATATCCTTTCATGGCCGCAATCATGGCCAAGGCAATTCCTGTGTTTCCGCTGGTGGGCTCAATGATGGCCCGCCCGGGTTTAAGTTTTCCGGTCCGCTCCGCTTCCCGGATCATATAAAGGGCGGCCCGGTCCTTGAGACTTCCACCGGGATTCAGGAATTCACACTTGGCCCAGAGCATCGCCCCGATGCCCCCGGCCTGCCGGTACTGATTCAGTTCCACCAGGGGAGTGTTCCCGATGGCCTGTACCATATCCTTACGGAAATTCATGACCTTCTCCTTTTCACACTAATACTATCGGATTACTTGTTTTTATCATTTTAGCATGGAACGGGCCCCTGTCAACCGGATAAAAAGAAAAATCCGGCCATAATGGTCGGATTTTTCTTCACAAAGTCACTTGTATCCGTATTTCCCTGTTTCCCTCTGCCGCACTATTTCTCCACGGCCTGCCGGCACAGGTTCAGAAGAGCTGCCATTTCACCCCTGGTCAGGGTACGTTCCGGACGGACCGTACCATCGGGATATCCGCTGAGGACACCCAGGCCCCGCAGCAGAGCCCCGTCAGCGGCCAGATCCCCGGACAGATCCGTAAAAGAGGCAGCACTGGCGCTGAGGCCAGCCTCCCGGAGAGCCGCTGCCAGCACAGGAATCACTTCACCCCGGGTCACCGGTGTGTCACCGGTCGGGACGTTGGAAACCGCCATAATGCGGCCGGCCGACTCCATGAATTCATCCCGGGAGACCGCCTGATTGAGATTCAGCCGTCCGGTCTGCTCCTCGCCCAGAATCACGCCGTCCCGGAACAGAGGATACACATGGTCCGCCGACCAGTGTTTCAGGAAATTGGGCACCAGACCCCAGTCATGGGCAGGAGCAAGCTCCACCACCCCCACTTCCTTAATGTATTCTATGAGGACGTCACGGGTTTCGATTCCCTCGCTGCGGTTAAAGGTTACCGTGGCATCCGGTCCGGTTCCCGGGAAGCCTCCGCCTCCTCCGGCCCTGAAGTTGGGAACCAGCAGGGTAAACATATCCTTATCTTCCACTGCCGATCCTTCATGCTTCAGATCCACAATCCGGCTTCCGGCCGGTTTCGTGATATCGATCCGGTAGGTGAGCCCTTCAATCATATCAAAATAATATCCGTGGAAATCCGGATTCAGTATGGGCTGATCCCCGGAGCCGGGAGTCACCTGCAGGAAGTTCTCCGCCGCCCGCTCCAGATAGGCCTTCAGGCTGGCACCATCGATCTCTATGGCCTGCAGCAGGTCGTCGTACAGGTAAATGGCTCCCACATCGCTTAAGGAAAGGTCACCGGCTTCCACCAGGGTGTAGTCATCCGGTCCGTTGGCGCCGGTCAGGAAGGGGGCCACCATGGACAGCACCGGATGCTTCAGGGCGTCTGTGGCCGTATCGGCGTACAGGTCCTCCACAGCCCAGCGCTGGGCTTTGGCAATCAGCTGGAACAAAGAGGTGTCGGCATACCGGCTGGGCCGGGAATCCAGTTCCACCGTGGTCTTTCCAATCACCGTTGCCATATACTTCATGACCTCATCGTGGTAGGAGGCCACATGGGCCATCAGGGCTGCAGAGGGCTCCACAGGAGCGTCCGCCGCATCGGTCACCAGACTGACGTCGCCGGTCAGGCCGGCCACTTTCCAGCCGGATCCCTCCGGCACCAGATCCAGAACCGCCTTGCCCACGCCCCGGCCATGCCACTTGCCCTGTACCAGAAGCACCTCGTCGCCGTCGGAGGCGGTGGCTTTCTGGGCATTCAGCCGGTGGCTGTGACCATAGAACACAACATCAATATCCGGAACCGTAGTGGCAATCTCCAGGGCATCGTTTTCCGGCAGAAGGTTTTCCGCTCCGGCTGTGGTCTGATTCTGCTCCTCATCGGTGAGTCCGGAATGGATCAGGGCCACCACCACATCGGCGCCTTCAGCCTTCATCCTGGGCACCATGACCCGGGCAGCCTCCAGCATATCCGTGGAATCATACTCATAGTTCACCATACTGCCATACCACTGCACCCAGCGGGGAGTGGTCAGGCCCAGAATCCCCACGGTGACCGTCTTTCCGCTGGCCAGTTCCTTATCGATCAGGGTGTAGGGGGCAAAGGCCGCCTGCCGGCTGGCCGTATGGACCGTATTGGCAGAGAGCACAGGAAAGTCTGCATCCTTCACGAAGGAATCCAGACTGGCCTTGCCGATCTGAAACTCATGATTCCCCAGAGTCATGGCATCATATCCCAGGAAGTTCATAGCCTTGGCCATAGCGTGTTCAAGTCCCCGGGTGTGGGAAGGATTCACCAGGCCCCAGTAATGGGCCAGCTGGCTTCCCTGAATGGTGTCACCGGCATCAAACAGCATCACGTTGTCATGCTTCTCCCGCTGGCCCTCCACCACTGTGGCCACCCGGGACAGAGTGCCCCGGAGGTTCCGTCCATTGAAATAGTTGACCGGATAGACGTAACCGTGCAGGTCCGTAGTGGACAAAAGAACCAGTTCCTCACCGGCAGTGTCTGCTGCCAGTCCCGGCAGCGGAGCCGCAACAGACAGGAAAAACATCAGAGCCAGTAAAACAGACAAAATTTTCTGTTTCCGTATCATGGGTTCGTTTCACTCCCTTTCCAATAAAAAAAACAGCAGCAAATCCAGATCCTCTCCATGCATCCCCCCCATTTCCGGTTCCCTGCAGGTCACTGTTTCCTGGCTGTCCGCCGTGCTGTCCGATTCCAATGTCAAAGTATAGTTGTATATACTTCATATTCTGAATTTTATGTTACTTTTATCACCCTGTCAATCGCCCGGAGGGGATCCGGAAAATAAAACCGCCCGGGGATCAGTCCCGGGCGGCAGCGGAGAAGTTCCTAAACGTGTTCCGGGAACTTCCTCCGGTATTCCTCTATGCAGCTTTCAATCACCCGGAGGGCAGCCTCTTTCCCCTGCACCTCATGGACGATGGTCTCCTTGTCCTCCAGCATTTTATACACTGTATAAAAATGCTTCAGTTCATCGAACAGGTGCCGGGGCAGTTCCCCCACATCCTCATAGAAATTGAAATAGGGGTCATGACGGCACACCGCAATGATCTTCTCATCCACCTTCCCCTGATCCGTCATGGTCAGGATCCCGATGGCCCGGCAGTCCACCAGGGTCAGGGGCAAAATGCTTTCCGAGCACAGCACCACCACATCCAGGGGATCGTTGTCCCCGGCGTAGGTGCGGGGGATGAACCCGTAGTTGGCCGGATACTGGGTGGACGTGTGCAGTACCCGGTCCAGCCGCAGAAATCCGGTTTCCTTGTCCAGTTCGTATTTGTTCTTGCTGCCCTTGGAGATTTCAATCACGGTGAGGAACTCATCCGGCCGGATCCGCTCCGGAGCAACATCATGAAAAATGTTCATGGCAGACCTCCTTGCTTACTGATCCCATTATGGCCGATTCCCCGGTGGAAAGGAAGCCCTTAGCGCAGTTTGGGCAGGAAGGCCTCCCGGTAGATGGCCGGTACTTCCACCTCAATACCCCGGGCAAAAGCGTTCTGATTCACCCAGGAGGGATTGCGGAACAGTTCCCGGCCCAGGGCCACCAGATCGGCCCGGCCGTTGCCCAGTATCTCTTCCACCTGGTCCAACTGGCGGATCAGTCCCACGGCAATGGTGGCCACGTGGCAGGTATTGCGGATGTAATCCGACAGGCTCACCTGATAACCGGGGAACAGTTTAATCCGGGCCAGAGCCACCCCTCCCGAACTGATATGGAAGATATCCACATAAGGTTTGGCCATATTGACGATTTCCGCCATTTCCTCTTTGGTCATGCCCCCTTCCAGATGGTCGGTGGCTGAGAGTCTCAGAAGGAGGGCCTTATCGGCCGGCCATTCCTCCCGGACCGCCTGCAGCACTTCCAGCAGAAATCTGGCCCGGTTGGCGGTGTTTCCACCGTATTCGTCGGTTCTTTTGTTGGTCAGGGGGGAGAGGAATTCACTGATCAGGTAGCCATGGGCCCCGTGAACCTCCAGGGCATCAAAGCCGGCCTCCAGAGCCCGGCGGGCCCCCTGACGGAACGCCTCCACCGCTTCCCGGATCTCCTCATGGGTAATCTCCCGGGGCACCCGGTATGTCTCATCGAAGGCGATGGGACTGGGGGCCACGGTATAACTGCTGTCCTGCCCGTTGGCAGTGCATTTGCGGCCCGCATGATTCAGCTGTATGGCTGCCGCCGCCCCGTATCTCTGTATTCCTCCGGCCAGCCGTTTCAGGCCCTCCACCTGGGAGTCATCCCAGATTCCCAGACAGTTGTCGGAGATCCGGCCATTTGGCACCACACCGGTGGCTTCCACAATCACCAGACCGGTTCCGCCGGCTGCCCGGCTGGTATAATGAACGAAATGCTCATCGGTGGCCAGACCGTCCGTTCCGGCACAGTACAGATCCATGGGAGGAAATACCACCCGGTTGCGCAGTTTCAGATTCTTCAGTTCGTAAGACTCAAATGTTTTCACTTGCCTTCACCATCCTTTACTCTTATACTCAACTAAGGAGTTATGTGTACCCAGTATACTACAGGTTTTTGCCGGGATCCAGAGAAACCGGAAAAACCCGGGAAGGAGAGTCCCATGAACCTGAATCATTTTCAGAACACCAGGATGGAACTTCTGAAGCTGATCACCACCAGACAGTTTCCCGATAACCGGCTGCCCTCCGAGACGGAGCTGGCCCGGATGATGCGGGTCAGCATCGTGACCCTGCGGCAGGCTCTCACCATGCTGGCTGCGGAAGGCTACATCACCAAACGGCAGGGGCTGGGCAATTTTGTCCACCGCAGTGCCCTGAACCTGGACATGCGGACCGATCTCACCTATTGCGTGGAAAACCTGCTGAAGATAAGCGGGTATCCGGTGGAGATCCGTCCCTGGGGGCTGCAGGAATCTGCGGCGGATGAGACTGAGGCCCAGGATCTGCAGGTTCCCCCCGGGGAACCCCTGAAGGAGATCCGGCTTCTGTATCTGGCAGCAGACCGTCCTGCCGCCCTGGAGATCCACCGGGTTCCGGCAGCCCATTTCGTCCGTCCGGTCCCTCCGGATATCCACATCGGCCGGATCGACGATTTCCTTTGGGAATACTGTGAAAAGGAACTGGCCCATGAGATGACCACCTGGGTTCCCCTGCTGGCGGACCACCCCCTGCAGACCCTGTTCGGACTGGCCCCGGAGACCCCGCTGCTGGGCTGGGACCAGATCATCTACGACAACCGGGATATGGGGGTGAGCCACACCAGAACCTTTTTTAATCCGGAAATCATCCGGCCCCGCTCCCTGCGGAAATGGAATTTCGGTCCCCGGCTGGGGGACGGCTGAATAAAAATGACGTCTGCGCACTGTGCACAGACGTCATTTTTATCCGTTATTCTTTGGAAGGAGCCTGTTCCTCCAGTCTCACCCGGTGCCGGCCACTGTAGATATTGGCCCGGTGGGGCCGGACAAACCCGCACAGAGTAATTCCGGTGGTCTCCGCCAGTTCAACCGCCAGGGAGGTGGGAGAAGACTTTGAGGCCAGCACGGGAATGTTCATCCGGGCTGCCTTGGTCACCAGTTCATAACTGGCCCGGCCGGTATTGTAGAGGATTTTGTCCTCGAGACCGATCCCGCTGAGAAGGGCGTGTCCCACCACCTTGTCGGCGGCATTGTGCCGCCCCACGTCCTCATAGGCGCAAAGCAGGGTTCCCTGCCGGTCAAACAGGGCGGCCAGATGGACCCCACCGGCCATTTTCCGTACCTCCTGCTCTTCCAGAATCACCCGGGCAATCCGGGTGAGCACCTCCATGTCAACGATGACCTCCCCGGTAACCCGGGGAAGTGTCTCATCCAGATCGCTGACTCTGGTGCGGCCACAGCCGGACCGGATCAGCAAGAGGGCAGTATCGGTCCGGTCCTCCAGGCCCGATGCCCGGACCCGGACAATGTTCCGGGAGGGCTGCAGAGGATCGTCCGAAACCTCCCCGGGCAGCAGGCGGCCGCAGTGGGAGATCATCTTGATATCCCCAAAACTCTCCACCAGTCCCTCAGACACCAGAAATCCGGCGGCCAGTTCCTTTTCCGCCCCGGGCAGCCGCATCAGGACGGCCACACGGTGGCCGTTCACCTCCAGGGCCAGGGGCTCCTCAATGGAAAGCCAGTCCTCCTCGTCGTTCCAGCGGCCGTTGTTCCAGCGGATGATCTGAGTTTTCTCAAGGTACAGCCGTTCGTCCATGATCCTATTCCTCCCTCAGGATTCCACAGGAAATCCCCTGCGGAATTCCTGCCATATCTCCAGCATCGTCTCCCGGAAACGGGGAGGCAGATTCCGCTGTCCCAGCAGGCGGCCAAACCACATTCTGGTCTCCTCCGGTTCCCCCAGCTGCCGGGAGAGTTCCCCGGCAAGAAACATCACCATATAAGGGGGATACCCGTAGGGCTCCACCCGTTCATTCTCATAGGCCTCCCGATAGGAATCCCGGGCCAGCCGCAAAAACCGTTTCTCCTCTTTCCCATCGGCAAGAAACCTCTGGAGAAAAGCCAGCCGCAGGCAGATGCCCGCCACTACAATCCGGGGACTTTCCATGGCCAGTTCGGTCAGCAGTGCCTTTTTATAAAGAACCACCGCATCCCCCAGGGTGCGGGATAATTTCCCCGGTTCCGGCAGACCCTCCAGACGGTCCAGGTATCCCTCTTTCAGGCGGTTCCTCTCCCCTTCATTGCGCAGCAATCCCTGTTTCAGTCTCCTCTCTGTAAAAACGTACCCGCAGTGCGGGCACTCAAAAACCTCATACACATAAGGAAACAGTTCAGGGTCATCGTAATATATGCAGGTATCCGGATCCCGCCTTGCGATGCGGATCCGGGAGTGTTTGCAGGCCAGTGTGGCAAATTCCTCCCCACAATAGGGGCAGGTCACATTCTTTTCGTATGTCAGTGGATGAATATCAGTCATATCGGTTCCTTTCACCAGGATTATAGCATACCCTTATGGTCTTCGGCAGAAAGCCCCGGAGCCTTGTTGGTGTCAAGTAAATGTAGGCAACCGTCCTCTTTGCCGGAGCCTGCAGTTTGTTTGTTGGTTCTTCAACTCGGGATTCTTGTTCTTTCGGTATCTTATATGCGTCATTTTCAATCTAAGTTCGAGGATTCCTTTGAAATAGAGCTG
>JAXGWN010000069.1:0-7406 GCA_040773285.1 Bacillota bacterium | reverse complement strand
CTCTATTATATAGCATTACGGAGCATTACGCAACTAAAATATAGGAAAAACACACAAAAAAACTGGAAAACCGCACCATGTGGGCTTTCCAGGAATTATTTTGAATTCTGATCTATGGGTTTCTTCACGCCAGTGTAAAAGTCGGGTTATAGCAGATGTATCCGGCAGCATAGTACCAATTGTTACCACAGGTCAAAATACATCAGAATGCACAAAAAAGGTCCTTCCAGGGGTATCAGTGTTCCAGAAACCGCCTGCCGGCGTTCAGCATCCGTCGCAGTCCCCTTCTCTTCAGAAAGCTCTGGTAACTCTTCACCAGCAGCACAGGACACCTGGCCGCCCGGGCCAATGTGAAGCCCGGCTCCCTCAAGGCCGGGCCGTACCTATGAAATCTCAGGACTTCGGTTTTTGGGGAATACACTGATCCAGGTTTTACCTGGACTCATCACCAGCGGCTCCCCGCTTTCCAGTGTCCAGCGGGTGGACGTCCAGTGATCCGCTTTGGACCAGCGGACCGGAACCATTTTTCCTCCGGTGATATACAGACCTGCTCCGGATCCGATCAGGGTCATATCCCTGCGGCCGGCAGTGTCCCCGGCAATCACCCAGATATCGGTAAACTGAACCAGCAGGTTGGTCACCCGGAGGACCTCTCCGGTTTCCTCATCAATCTGATCATTTCCGGACATACTGCGCAGGTACTGATTCAGGACCGGATCCCAGCGGAACTCTCCAATGTAGGATTTGGAAAAGGGAAGAATAACCGTCTCCGCCCTTTCTCCGTTCAGTTCCAATGGTTTTTCGCTGAACGTAAACATGGGCGGCTGATCCGTTTCATAGCGGTATCCCACGGTGTCCCAGGCCTTCCTGAGCTTCTCCCCGTTGGTGTAAACGCTGTGCTCATACATACCCCGGATGGCCATCCGGGCGGGATCCCGCCAGCACATGATCTCATCCAGATAGGACAGGCCATTCAGGGCAGGAGATTTCAGAACCACCACATCGTTATACGCCTGGGGGCTGCCGCCATAATGGACATACAGTGCGTCATGGTCAAAGGCAAAATCCAGGTAATAATGCCGGGCACTGCGTACAGGTCCGATTTTTTCACTATCCAGAGTCTGGAATACCGCCAGCAGCCGGGTGATTTCCCCTTCCGCCAGGGTTTCATATATGATTTCAGCCTGCGAGATTCCGCTTTGGGGAAGAGCTTTTTTCATGTTGTTGATCATCACGGAAACAGGGCGCCGGGCTGCGTCTTCCTCCGGTATCCAAAGGCCGCTCAGTGGGCTACGGGCCATTCCTTCCCGGGAGGGCTCTGTGCCGGGATAATCATTTTCTCCTTCCCGGTTCAGCCATACCCGTGGCTCTGGTGGGTTTTCCGGTTCTATGGTGGCTTCTTCTGTCCGGTTGCATCCTGTCCAGACAACTGCCAGCAGCAGACACAGGCACAGAAGGACTGTCTTTCTTGATGTGCTGTTCACCTTGCCATCCCCTCCAGTCTGGGCACAATAAACCTTTCCCCCAGAAAGGCCCCGGCCAGGCCCAGCAGGAAGATCACCACCATCAGAGTCCCCAGGGTGAGGGGTCCCCCCACCATGAGAAACAATACATTGCCGGTCATATAGTGGGAGACCAGAAAGGCAAAGAAAAACGAAAGGGCCGGATACAGGGCCGCTGCCCCCATCCGGATTCTTTTCTTCTTCAGGTCCCGGAACAGAATCAGTGAGAGAAGTTCCCAGAAGATTCCGGTCAGGGCAATGGCCAGTCCCATGAATGCACTGATGTTTACCATGATCAGGGCAAACACTCCATTCACGGCCAGCACGGTGCCGTGGCGGGGAACTTTCCACAGAGCCATGGCAATCATGAACCCAAGAAAGGGACCGAACATCAGAAATTTGTTGCCGGGAACCGGCAACAGATTCCCCGCTGTATAAAACACAAAACCCACCACAATGGTCAGGGCCGCCACCAGAGCAATTGCGGCAATCTCTCTTACGTCAAATTTCACGGCTGTCCTCCTGAAAACGGCTTCTCAAAATGCTGATAATCCTTAAGGCTGTTCCAGTCTCCCCCCCAGATCCAGCCCCGGGAAATGAACGCCTGGTGACAGGCATCTCCCGGAACGATCATGCCGGGCTTAACGGAACCCCGCTGAACATATCCTGCTGCCTCAGCCGGCAGTACTGTCTCCCCCTTCACGTAAGGGTTCATCAGGGGGTTTATGTCCACCGCAACACCAAAACTGTGCCGGGAATAGCCTGTACCACCAGTGACCGGCCGCACACAGAATGCGGAAGAATTGTTGTCAGACATGGAGGCGCCATCTTTTCCGGCATACTCCTCCAGGGGACGGATCTTTTGCAGGGGATAGCCCTCCTGATAGAGTTCCAGAAAAATGTCCCGGATCTCCTCGGCCACCTGATGGTGGACTGTCAGATACCCATTATTTTCTCCTCCATAAAAGTCCCGGTGTACCACCCGGACCAACCGCAGATCCTGATAGGGAACCGGAGGGTCTGTACCGTACAGTTCCTCCAGGGCAAGGATCTGCTTACGACTAAGTGTTTCCACCCGGAAACGCTCCGCCTGGGGCGCTCTTACCTGGCGGGTACCCAGAACCGCCGGGCCCGGCCGGCTCAATGCGGCCGCCGGAACCTCCCGGGGAACCTCCGGCCACAGGGAAAGAGGGAGGAGAGCGGCCAGAAGAACCGCCATCGCTCTATATTTATCCATACCGCTCATCCCATTCCTCCATTTCTGATGCCAGGAATTTCCATAGATCCCTCTCCGGCATGGGCCGGGCCAGATGATATCCCTGGATCCGGTCGCAACCCAGATCCTTCAGGCATTCCGCCTGTTGCCCGGTTTCAATCCCTTCCCCAACAATGCTGAGATCCATGACATGTCCCATCCGGATAATGGAGGCCAGAAGACTGTCCTGATCACTGAGGCTGCCTGCAGCATCAATGAAGCTTTTGTCAATTTTCAGGGTACTGATGGGAAGATGGTGGAGATAGCTGAGTGACGAGTATCCGGTTCCAAAGTCATCCAAAGCCACCGATACCCCCAGTTCCCGCAACTGCCGGATCTTACGGCTATTTTCCTCCAGGGCCTTCAGCAGTACGGTTTCCGTGATCTCCAGTTCCAGAACCCGGCTGGGAAGACCATGCTTATCCAGGATCATGGCCACCATGGGCACGAAGTTTTCCTGCATCAGCTGCAGTGCAGAGATGTTCACGGCAATGTGAAAATCCCGTTTCCATTCCCGGCGCATCCGGGAAAGAAGCCGGCAGGACTCCTCCAGCACCCACTGCCCGATCCGCAGGATCTGATGGGAGTCCTCGGCGATCCTGATAAACTCACCCGGCTGGACCATTCCCAGTTCCGGGGAGAGCCAGCGCAGCAGAACCTCAAAGCCCCAGAGGCTGTCATCGGAGAGATTCACTTCCGGCTGCAGATGCAGCTGGAACTCTTTTCGTTCCAGAGCCCTTTTCAGATGATTCTCCAGTTCAGCCCGGCGGCTGACTGCCTGCTGCATACTGTCCACGTAGAATACGTGGCGGCCCTTTCCGGCCTCTTTGGCCTGGTACATGGCAATATCCGCCCGGCTGAACAGTTTTTCCAGGGTCTTTCCGTCCCGGGGATACAGGCTGATTCCCATGCTGACCGTGGCAGAAAAACTGTTTTCCTCCAGGTGAAGCGGCTCCCGGAAGCCCTCCACCACCTGGCGGGCCATCCGGTCCGCCTCCTCCGGTCCGGCACCGGGCACCAGAACCACGAATTCATCACCGCCGGCCCGGTACACCCGGGCACCATTTCCCGCCAGATGGCAGATCCGTTTTCCTGCCACCTGGATATACTGATCGCCAAAAGCGTGTCCCATAGTATCATTTATGTACTTGAAATTGTCAATATCGATCACCAGCAGAGCCCCATTCCCACCGGCTTTTGCAGCCGTCTCCCTGAACTCCCGGTCCAGGGTCCGGCGGTTGGGCAGCCCGGTCAGTTCATCATGGCTGGCCAGGTACTCCAGCCGGCTTTCCATCCGCTTCAGGGGATCGATGTCGGTAAAGGCCAGAATCTGCCGGCCCTTTTCGCCGTTTTCCTGCCGGGCGGTCATACCCCTCACCAGAAACCACCGGTATGAACCGTCGGTATGCAGGAGCCGCAACTGGGCTCCGTATCCCCCGTCCAGTTTTTCCGCTGCTCCCAGCAGAGCGGAAAACCGGGGATGGTCTTCCGGATGAACCCGTCCGAAGACCGACTCCAGGGAGATCAGGTCCGTTTCCTCAAGACCCAGCGCATCTTTCCAGCGCTGGGAAAACTGAACCGCCTCTCCAGGGGTGCCGCCAAGATCCAAAATGGCGTCATGGGTCACCTGCAGGATCATGCTGCTGCGGTTTTCACTATCATTTAAGTCCTCATACAGCTGGTTGAGGGCATCGAACTGGGCTTTCAGTTCCTCCTCGGAAGACATCATTTCCTCATAGAGACCGGTAAACTCCTGATTCTGGGCCTCCAGTTCTTTCTTCATGGCCAGCACCTTCCGCAGAAGACCGGCCAGGATCAGCACGAAGGCACTGAGAAAAAGCAGCGCTGCTGATACGGCTATTACCAGAGAACGGTGTGTATCCCACAGGGTCAGGGGCCTGTTCAGTAGGGTGTACCCCTCCGGCAGGCTTTCTTCCCCGATTCCAAATTTCTCCATGACCCTGTAATCGGCCAGCCGGACATGGGTGCTGCCACTGACCGGCGGGATATCCCCAGGATCTTCCCCGGCCAGGATCCGCAGGGCCAGTTCACCGGCGGTCCTTCCCTGCAGGGTGCCGCTAAGAACACTTCCTCCCACCGGTCCGTATCCCATTGCAAAATCATAGATGGTAAATATGGGGGCACTGGCGTTCTCCGCTACCATGGACACCATCTGTTCATGTTCAAAACCCCAACCGGTGGAATCTGTAAAGTAGGTGGTGATAAGAAGTGGTTCCTCCGGGGGGATCTTCTGTACGTATGCCCGGATCTCCTCCCAGGTCATATCGGTAGCCATCCGGACGGAAATATCCGGATTCAGACGGTGGACCGCCTCTCTGGCCTCCCGGCCCATGGCCCGGCCGCTTTCCGTGGGTTCATAAAGAATATGCATGGCTGACAGTCCGGGGCTGGCAGCTGCAGCCAGCCGTACTGTATCCTCCAGGTCCACTTCCTCCAGCACACCGGTCACCTGGGAGTGTCCCCTGGTCAGGACCTGGGCGTTGTGTGGACTGACACCTGCAAATACCACAGGGACCCCCGGGAACAGTTCCTCCCGCCGGTCCATAACGAAACCCAGAGCGGCGTCGTCTGCTGTTATCACCAGTTCAAGATCCACGCTGCCGTACCGGCTGCGGATTACTTCTTCCAGAATCTGCAGATTCTCCTGCGTCCCATGATACTTCCAGTTCATGTGTTCTGCATGGAGGCGAAGCCCGGCATCCTCTCCCAGAACCTCCCGGATTCCCCGGGTCATATCCTCGGTCCAGGACATGGTGCTGTGGTAGGAATGCAGGATCAGGATCTCCCGGTCACCCCCGCTTTGCGCCACCGCTGCCGATGGCAGCAGAAGAACATACAGCAGCACCAAAAGTCCCGGATTTCTGACGGCCCGAAAGAAATTCATACGATATCCTCCAACACATACTGATTAAGTAGAACTATTCTAAAATATATTCGTCCACCTCCAGCTGGAATCCTCTTTGGAGGACAGAATTGCACAGGGGCAGGGAGGATTTCTGCCGACATCCCCTGAATATAACAATATAGGAGTATTTTGGAAAGGAGGACCGTCATGAAGCGTATTCTGGACTGGACTCCGGGATTCCGCAGCCGTCAGCCCGGACGGATGATGCTGGGCACACTGTATTACCTGGCTGCTCTTGTACTGATGTTCACCGGCTATCATCTGGAATCCCTGATATTATTTCTTCTTCCCTTCCTGGTTTTTGGAATTCTGCAGCCCCTGCTGCAGAAACTGAGAAAGTAGGATTTCAGGAAATCAGCCCCTCCGAAGCCGGAGGGGCTGATTCTCATTTGTCCATATATTCTCTGGCGTACGGCTCCGGGTCGGGATGTTCTGTCACTTCTTCCTTCAGCATTTCGATCAGTTCATTTTTTGCATGCTTCAGTTCATTTTCCAGACGCTCAAATACTTCCAGCACTTTTTCCTGTTTATCCCGGGTATCCATACTGATTCCTCCTTGCGGATATGGCCACCGGGGTGACCCCGGCCCGGACAGTCAGGCATGTGCATACCGGATTCATGAGGTATATATTCCATAAAGATAGCGGAGTTCCCTGCCAAAACGGCAAAAAACAGCCCTACGGCTGTTTTCTGTGGTCGGGATGACAGGATTTGAACCTGCGACCTCTTGGTCCCGAACCAAGCGCGCTACCAAGCTGCGCTACATCCCGTTGTTCCTGTCTGTGGCACAGGCCATGTCCGGCCCGCTAATACCGTCTTTCATTATATCAGCGGAGATTTCCAAGGGCAACAAATTTCCATATAATTTAGGGAAACACTGATTTAATCGATTTCATGGATGTTTCGCCCGCTTTATGGTATAATATATATAACATATTGTACAAGGGGGAAATGTTCATGCAACAATCTTTCAGCGACATGGAATACGATAACCGGAAACGCAAAACCAAACGGGAAGCCTTTCTCGATGTCATGGAGCAGATCATTCCATGGGAGCGCTGGGTTGCGCTGATTGAACCTTCCTACCCAAAAGGGCACCGGGGACGCCCGCCCAAGGGCATTGAGAAGATGCTCCGGATGTACCTGCTGCCGCTTTGGTTCCATCTGTCCGATGAAGCCGTGGAAGATGCGGTCTATGACAGTTACGCTATGCGCAAATTCATGGGACTTAATTTCCTGGATGAACAGGTGCCGGATGCGACCACTCTGCTGAAATTCCGTCACCTGCTGGAAAAAGATCAGATCGGTCAGCAGATGCTGGACGCCATCAATCAGCTGTTAGAAGAAAACGGATACCTGATGCGTGGCGGAACCATTGTGGATGCTACCCTTCTGTCTGCTCCCAGTTCAACAAAGAACAGAACGGGTAAACGGGACCCCAGTGTGTAAAATGTTTTGTGTAAACTAATATCCCCTTAGAACGTGCATAAGGAGACCAACTCTTGTAAAGTTAAGTTACCGCAACAAAACTCAAACAAGAAGGAGATCTCCTCACATGTCTGATTTTACCACAGAACTCGCATCAGCCTTATCCGCCGGACAAAATATTGAAGAGTTTTTTCGTCAACACCTGGAGCAGGCCATCAACTCCCTTCTGCAGTATGAACTGACCACATTCCTCGACTATGAGAAATGGGACCCCATAGGCTACAATTCCGGAAAT
>JAXGWN010000068.1:0-7491 GCA_040773285.1 Bacillota bacterium | reverse complement strand
TGCTGGCCGAGGCCGGTCTGCTCCGGGCGGACATAGCTGTGCTGCCGGAGATGTTCAACTGCCCGTATGACATCCGGTTCTTTGCCGGTGCAGCGGAAGGAGAAGCGGGGGACAGCTGCCGGATGCTGGCGGAGGAGGCCGCATTCCACAACATGGTTGTGGTGGGGGGAACCATCCCGGAGCGGGATGGGGACCGGCTGTATAACACCTGCTTCGTCTATGACGGCCAGGGCCAGAGACTGGCCCGGTACCGGAAACACCATCTGTTCGACATCGATATTCCCGGGCAGGTATCCTTCCGGGAGTCCCGGGTGCTCAGTTCCGGGATGGGAGACCGGTTTTTCATGGCGGGGGGACGCCGCTTCGGTCTGGCCATCTGCTACGATATCCGGTTTCCGGAGTTCATCCAGCAGCTGAGTATGGGGGGAGCCGAAGCCATTGTGATTCCCGGTGCCTTTAATCATGTGACGGGGCCGGCCCACTGGGAACTGCTGGCCAGGACCCGGGCGGTGGACAACCAGAGCTACGTCCTGATGGCGGCTCCGGCCCGAAGCCGGAACAAAGGCGGATACCAGTCCCATGGACATTCCATGATTGCCGACCCCTGGGGAACCGTGGTGGCCACCGCCGGAGAGGATGAGGCGGTGGTGGTGGAGGAACTGGACTTTTCTCTGGTGGAAAAAGTCCGCCGGGAACTGCCGTTTCTGAGCGGAAGGACGAAGGATGATCCGGTGCTTTGAGGCATTAAGTGCCCCGGAACCCCGGCTGCTGATTCTGGGCAGCATGCCATCGGTACGATCCCTGGAACTGGACCAGTACTACGCTCATCCCAGAAACCAGTTCTGGCCGGTGCTGTCCCGGCTGCTTAAGAGACCCTGCCCGGAGGACTATGCCGGAAGGACAGATCTGATCCGCAGCCACCATCTGGCCCTGTGGGACGTCGTGGGCAGCTGCCGGCGGCCGGGGAGCCTGGACTCGGATATCCGGGATCCCCTGCCCAACGACATTCCGGGATTTCTGGCCACCCATCCGGGGATCCGTGGGGTGGCCCTTAATGGGGGGAAGGCCTTTGAACTGTACCGGAGGTTCTTCCCGGAACTGGATCTGCCGGTTCTCCGGCTCCCCTCCACCAGTCCGGCCTATACCCTGGATGTGGAGAGGAAACTGGTGCAGTGGGAGGCGATCCTTCCATTTCTGCAGGAGTAAACAGAGGGCACAACAGAAAACCAACCGGTTTGGTTGGTTTTCTGTTGACTTTTTATTTTATCCTGACTATACTGAATTTAAGTTCATAACCAGGGACAATGAAGAAGGAAAGTAAGGGGCCCACCCGGCTGCAGAGAGAAGACGGTTGCTGCGAGTCTTTGCCGGAGGCATCTGAAGTGCCCTTTGGAGTCTGTGCACCGAAGCTGAGTAGGCTGCACCGGGTTCTCCCGATACAGGGACAAGGGGATCATTCCCCTGCGAGGGTGCACAGGCAAAGTAGAGTGGAACCGCGGAGCTGACTCCGTCTCTAGGGAGAGGGAGTTTTTTTAATGCAGGAAAAGATGGAACTGAAGGAGAGTGACGGTATGATGGCAGCTGATCCTCTGGATCTGGTGGGCAATACACCGGTGGTCCGGCTGCGCCATATGACCGATGAGTCCATGGCGGAGGTATATGTGAAACTGGAAAAATACAATCCCGGAGGCAGTGTGAAGGACCGGGCGGTGCTTGGCATGGTGCGCCATGCGGAGCGGAGCCGTCAGCTGGCGGAAGGAGGCACCCTGCTGGAGGCCACCAGCGGAAATACCGGGATTTCCATGGCCCAGATGGGAAGGCTTCTGGGATACCGGGTGATGGTGGTGATGCCGGAGAATATGAGCCGGGAGAGACAGGCCATTATCCGGGGACTGGGGGCCACCCTGGTGCTGACCCGGGGATCCGAGGGGATGAAGGGGGCCATTGAACAGGCCCGGGCCATTCTCAGGGAGAACCCCTGCACCGTGATGCTGTCCCAGTTTCATAACCTGGGAAATCCGGAGAGCCATTATCTGGGTACCGGACCGGAAATTCTCCGGGACCTGCCGGACCTGGATATGTTTGTGGCCGGAGTGGGAACCGGAGGCACCATCAGCGGGGCGGGACGGTTTCTCAAGGAGAAAAATGACCGGATCCGGGTGGTGGCCGTGGAACCGGAGGAATCCCGGGTTCTCACCGGGGGAACTCCCGGACCCCACCGGATCCAGGGGATTGGAGCCGGTTTTGTGCCGGAGGTGCTGAACCGGGCTGTAATCGATGAGGTGGCTGCCGTGTCCGGAGAGGCTGCCATCCGGGCAACCCGTCAGCTGGCCCGCCAGGAAGGGCTGTTCCTGGGGATTTCCAGTGGGGCCGCCGTGGCGGCCGCCCTGGAGGAGGCCCGGAAACTGGGACCGGGCCGGAAGGTTCTGGCTCTGGCTCCGGATGGGGGAGAGCGTTACCTGTCGGAGAAGGTGTTTGGAGGGGATGAAAGTGTTTAAGGGACTGAAAGACTATCTGGACAACATCCGGGCCAAGGATCCGGCGGCCCGGGGATACCTGGAGATTATCCTGCTGTATCCCACGGTCTGGGCCACCGCTTCCCATAGAATTGCCCATTTCCTTTTCCGGCACCGTCTGTATTTTCTGGCCCGGCTGATCAGCCAGGTGACCCGGTTTTTTACCGGAATTGAGATCCACCCCGGTGCCACCATCGGAAAGAGATTCTTTATTGACCATGGGATGGGGGTGGTGATCGGGGAGACCACCATTGTGGGGGATGATGTGACCCTGTATCAGGGGGTGACCCTGGGGGGCACCGGAAAGGCCCGGGAAGCCCGACACCCGATACTGGAAAATGGCGTGATTGTGGGAGCCGGAGCCAAGGTGCTGGGCAACATCCGGATTGCCTCCGGCAGCAAGATCGGGGCCGGAGCCATCGTCATCAAGGACACCACCGAGGGATCCACCTCAGTGGGGACACCAGCTCGGATGATTGAAAAGCGGCCGGCAGCTGTGGCAGTGATTCAGGAAACTCACGGGGAAGTCCGCAACATCTACAATGATATGGTAATCTAGGGGCAGAATTTCTGCCCCTGATTTTTGTTCCGGGTCCTGTCCGGTTGTTGCCGGGATCCCGGAATGGTAAAATATATGGATAAGGCGGGGAGGAGTTACCATGGGATACGAGGAATCCATGCAGGAGATCCTGCAGGAACTGAAGGAATCGGGCGATCGCCCGGATCTTCTTCTGCACTGCTGCTGTGGCCCCTGTGCCACGGCGGTGCTGGAGACACTGGAACCGTATTTCAGCCTGACTGCCTACTATTTTAACCCCAACATTGAGCCGTCCGGGGAATATGCCCTGCGGGCCGGGGAACTGGAAAGGCTGATCCATGAGGAAACCGGAGGGAATACGGGCTTCCTGCAGGAACCGTTCGATCCTTCCGGGTTCCGGGAGATGGCCCGGGGCCTGGAGCGGGAGCCTGAGGGAGGACAGCGCTGCCAGGAATGCTACCGGATGAGGCTTATGAAAACCGCGGAAACGGCAGCACGGCTGGGGATCGGCTGGATAGGCACCACTCTGTCGGTGAGTCCCCATAAGGATCCGGAGAAACTGAATCAGGTGGGTAAGGAGGCAGCCGCCGCCTTTGGGGTACGCTGGCTGCCGTCAGAATTCAGGAAAAAGAACCGCTACCGGCGCAGTGTGGAACTGTCCCGGCAGCATGGAATGTACCGGCAGGACTACTGCGGATGTCTGTATTCCAGAGCGGAATCGGCCCACAGGCGCCGGGTACGGAAAAATAAGGAGACGTGTAAATGAAATACAGAATGCTTATGTTTGATCTGGATGGGACCCTGACGGATTCCCGGGAAGGGATTGTCCGTTCCATAGAGATGGCCCTGGCCCGGATGGGGCGGGAGATCCCGGACGGGGTCACCATGAACCGGTTTATCGGGCCCAGCCTGTATACCGGATTTCAGGAGATTCTGGGGTTTTCCCCGGAGGACAGTTCCCGGGCGGTGGCCCTGTTCCGGGAGCGCTACCAGAAAGAGGGGATCTATGAGAACCGGGTGTTCCCCGGAATTCCCCAGGTGCTGGACGCACTGAAGTCCCATTATATCCTGGCGGTGGCCACCGCCAAGCCGGAGATCAGTGCCCGGGTGGTTCTTGATCATTTTGACCTGACCTCCCGGTTTGAGACCATTTGCGGAGCCAGTCTGGATCTCGACCGGATTCATAAGGACCAGGTGATTGCCCGGGTTCTGGAGGAGCATCCGGAGATGAACCCTGGGGAGATCCTGATGATCGGGGACCGGATCCATGATATTGAGGGCGCCCGGGCCAACGGCACCGATGTGGCTGCCGTACTTTACGGATACGGGGACCGGGAGGAACTGGCCGGAGCCGACTATCTGGTGGACGGGGTGGAGGATCTCCGGACCCTTCTGTTGCCCGCCTTCCGGGAGGGACGGTAAGTCATGGGTGATTTTGAAAAGTATGAACTTCCCGGAGAGGTTCTTGAAAACCTGCACCGTCAGAAAATAGAATATTTTCTGCCGGTGCAGGAGCGCACCCTGGAGCCGGCCCGGTCCGGCCGGAATATCCTGGTTCAGAGTCCCACCGGCAGCGGAAAGACCCTGGCCTATCTTCTGCCGGTTCTGGCCCAGGTGGATCCGGAGGTCCGGGGAACCCAGGCCCTGGTCATGGTTCCCACCCGGGAACTGGCAGCCCAGGTGGGGCAGGTCCTGGGGAGCATAAAGCCTCCGGGACTGGGTCACGGTGTGTTTATCGGGGGCACCAACATGGCCCGGCAGAAGGACAAACTGAAGGAAAAGCCTGCGGTGGTGGTGGGAACCCCGGGGCGGCTGGAGGAACTGATCCGGGAGGGGAAACTGAAGACCGCCGGAATCCGGCAGGTGGTGGTGGATGAGGCGGACAAACTGGCGGAGGAAAAGTTCCGGCAGGAGGTGGAGGGGCTTCTCAGTCTTTTGCCCTCAGATGCCCAGTATCTGTTTTTTTCCGCCACGGTGAGCCGGGAGGCCATGGAAATGATGGCCCGGCTGGAACTGGACTACGAAAACATCTCCATGAGCCGGAAAAAAGTGAACCAGGACATTGAGCACTGGTTCATCATGGCGGAGGATGCCCGGAAATTCGGGGTTCTGAAGGCACTGGAGAAGACGGTGGGTATTCCCCGGGCCCTGATTTTTATCACCAGGAATGCCGGGGTGGAAGGACTGGCCCGGAGGCTCACCCAGCAGGGGTTTGCCGCAGCGGGACTCCATAGTGGAATGAGTTCGGCGGACCGCCGCCAGCTGATGAGCCATTTCCGCAGCGGGAAGATAAATTATCTGGTGACCACGGACATTCTGGCCCGGGGGATGGATGTTCCCGGTGTGGACTATGTGATCAATTACGATGTCCCGAAGGACGTTCCGTCCTATGTGCACCGGGCCGGGCGGACTGCCCGGGCCGGGCGTAAGGGGGTTGCAGTTACCCTGGTGGAGGAACAGAAAAAATTCGTGATCCGCAAGTTTGAGCGGAAGCTGAAGATCGTGATCCAGGAGAAGGGAATCAGTACGGAGGGTGAACTGGTGGACGTCCATTACTGAGGTGGTTCTGCCAGAAGTGAAGCATATCTTTCGGCAGCTGGCAGCGGATCACCACGGCCCGTTTCTCAGTGGGATCCGTGAAGGACAGCCGGCACGCGTGAAGGGCGGTGCGGGCATGACCACTTCCCCCATACAGGGGATCCCCGGCCAGGGGGTGCCCCAGGTGGCTCATATGGACCCGGATCTGGTGGGTGCGGCCGGTATGCAGGGTGAGGCGCACCAGAGACAGGCCGGAACCGGAAGCCAGGACTCTCCAGGAGGTCCGGGCGGGACGCCCTGCCGGATGGACCTCCCGGATCATGCTGTAGGGGGCACTGCGCCGTATGGGAAGACAGATTTCCCCGACCGGGGGATGCGGACACCCTTCCACCAGGGCCAGATATTCCTTGATGACCCCTCCGGAACGGACCTGCCGGTTGAACAGTTCCAGGGCCCAGGAGTTTTTGGCGCACAGAAGGATGCCCGAAGTGTCCTGGTCCAGCCGGCCGGCGGGACGGAAGACTCCGGAGTGACCCTGCAGGCGGAGATGGGCAGACACACAGGAGGACACGCTGGTGCCGGGATGCCGGCGGGAGGGAAGCGTGGGCATTCCCGCCGGTTTGTATACCGCCAGGAAGTTGCTGTTTTCCCAGAGCACCGGAAGCCGGGGCTGTCCGGACACCGGGATCACCGGCTGGTCCTCCGGAAGGCGCACCAGTATCCGGTCTCCTGCGGAGACCGGATCGATGAGCCGGGCGGTACGTCCATTGACGGTGACCAGATCTGAGGATTTCAGCCGGGCCAGGAGCCGCCGGGATATATGCAGCTGACGGATCAGCACCTGCCGCAGGGGTTTTCCCTCCAGGGATTCCGGCACGGTGCATTCCAGGGGTTTTTGGTTCATATTATCACCTTTTCTTATTATAGGGTTCCGGCCGCGTGCTGAGAAGGAGGAATTGAAATGGATCGTATTACACTGAACATTGACGGACAGGAGCACCATTTCCCCAAAGGGGTACGGCTGGCCGAAATTGCCCAGATGGTACAGGACCGGTATCCCTATCCCATCATGGTGGCCATGGTGGACTATGAACTGAAGAACTGCAGCGACCGGATCCATCAGGATGCCATGGTCAGTTTTCTGGATGCCGGCAGCAGCATCGGGGCCAGGGTGTACCAGAGGTCGCTGACCTTTCTTCTGGCCAAGGCGGTCCACGACGTGTTCCCGGGAGCCTATCTTCATGCGGAGCATTCCATCAGCAATGGACTTTACTGTGAGATCCGGAATTTCCGCCATCTGAGACAGACCGACGTGGAGGAACTGGAAACCAGGATGCAGCAGCTGGTGGAGGAGGATCTTCCCTTTGTACGGACCAGCCTGAAGAAAGAGGAGGCGCTGCGGATCTTCGAGGAACAGGGCAAAACCCCCCGGGTCATTCTGTTTGAAAAGGACCGGGCCAAGGAGGACACCTCGGTGTATACCCTGGATGGCTACACCGATTACATGTTCGGTTATCTGGTGGCCAGCACCGGGATGCTGAAGACCTTTGGTCTGCGGTTTTATATGCCCGGCTTTATCCTTCTGTTCCCCGATGAGAAAAACCCCCATGAGATGCCGGAGTTTGTGGAGCAGGCCAAACTTTTCAATGTGCTGCGGGAGACCGACCGGTTCTGCAGGCTCCATAAGGTTCACAATGTGGGGATGCTGAACCGGATGATCCGCAGTGGACAGGCGGGGGAACTGATCCGGGTTTCCGAGGGTCTTCATGAAAAACAACTGATCGGGATCGCTGACCGGATTGCCGCTGAGAAGGAAAGGATCCGTCTGATCATGATTTCGGGACCCTCCTCCTCAGGGAAGACCACGTTTGCCAAGCGGCTGTCGGTACAGCTTAAGGT
>JAXGWN010000067.1:0-7612 GCA_040773285.1 Bacillota bacterium | reverse complement strand
TATCAATCTCCGGATCCCCCAGAACCGCTTCCGGGTCTCCCGTCAGCAGCCCGGAATCCACCACCGGGTCCCGCTTTTTTTGGGGGTCCGCCACCAGAATTTTTTTCATCACCGGCTCTGCCCCGGCGTAGTTTATGTGACGCTGCCGGTTCATTTCCAGCAGCCGGACCACTCCGGTTCCCACCGTGCCGCAGCCCAGCATTCCCATCTGTATCTTCCGCATCCCTTACCTCCTAGAGTCTCATTTCCTCTTTCATATCCCGGGTCATCAGGTCAAGAACCGATTCCCGGGGAGACTTATCCTCAAACAGCACCTGACATACCTCCCGGGTTATGGGCATGTCCACCGGAATGGACTCCGCCAGCCGGCGGGCTGCCCGGGCGGTGGCCACACCTTCCACCACCATTCCCATATCCGCCAGAATATCCTCCAGCTTCTCACCCCGGCCCAGCCGGTATCCACAGGTCCGGTTCCGGGAATGAAGGCTCCCGCAGGTGACCACCAGATCCCCCAGACCGGTGAGACCCCCGAAGGTCTCCCGGCTGGCCCCCAGGGCCTGCCCCAGTTTGGAGATCTCATGGAGTCCCCGGGTCACCAGGGCCGCCGAGGAATTGTCCCCGAATCCCAGCCCCGCATTGATCCCGGCGGCCAGGGCAATCACGTTTTTCACAGCGCCCCCGATCTCCACCCCGGTGAGGTCCCCACCGGAATACACCCGGAGGCTGTCCGACATGAACAGTTCCTGCACCTGCCGGGCCGTATCCGGATCCTCCGAGGCAGCCACCACCGCCGTGGGAAGAAACCTGGCCACCTCCTCGGCATGGGAGGGGCCGCTCAGCACACAGATCCGGTCTCCGGGGCATTCCTCTTCCATCACCACGGTGAGCCGCTTCAGGCTGTCCAGTTCCAGCCCTTTGGCGGTATTTATTAGCATCCTCTCCGGCTGTCCCGCCGGCAGTTCCCTCAGGGTTTTACGGACCGTCTGGGCCGGCACAGCCAGCACCAGGGCAGAGGCTTTCTCTGTAACCGCAGGGTCCGCGGTCACCTCCACGGAGCCGGGCAGTTTTATCCCTGGCAGATACCAGGGATTCTCCCGGGTTTTTTCCATGAACCAGGCCCGTTCCGGATTTCTGGCCAGCAGGGTCACCGGAATATCCCGTGCTCCCAGCTGCAGCGCCAGGGCAGTCCCCCAGCTGCCGGCCCCCACAATGACCACATCAGTCATGCTGATCCCCCGTCTTCTTCCGCACCAGAATCCGGATGGGAGTTCCCTCAAAGCCGATATCCTCCCGGAAACGGTTCTCGATATGCCGCTGGTAGGAAAAATGCATCAGCTCCGGATCGTTTACAAACAGCACAAAGGTGGGAGGCTTGATCCTGGCCTGGGTCCCGTAACTGATCTTCAGGGTTTTCCCCTTGTCCCCCGGGGGAGGATTCAGCATAACAATCTCCCGCAGCAGCTGATTGATCACCGAAGTGGAAATCCGCTTGGTGGTCTCCCCGTACACCATGTCCACCATCTCAAAGATCCTGGTGGTTCTCTGTCCGGTCAGGGCTGAAATAAACAGCACCGGGGCATACCGGAGAAAGCCCAGCTCCTCCCGGATGGTCTCGGTGTACTCCTTCATGGTATTGGTCTCTTTTTCCACCAGGTCCCACTTGTTCACCACAAGGATGGCCGCCTTCCCCTGTTCATGGGCATAGCCGGCAATCCTCTTGTCCTGCTCACTGACCCCTTCTGTGGCGGAAAGAACCATCAGGACCACATCGGCCCGGTCCACTGCCCGGAACGCCCGGATCACGCTGTAACGCTCCAGCACATCATCAATCCTGGCTTTCCGGCGGATCCCCGCCGTGTCGATCAGCAGATAGGGTTTTCCCTCATGCTCCATTCTGGTATCGATGGCATCCCGGGTGGTCCCGGCGATATCGCTGACGATCACCCGTTCCTCCCCGGTGAGCCGGTTCACAATGGAGGACTTGCCCACGTTGGGCTTGCCGATCACCGCGATCCGGATCAGGCCCTCCTCCTCGTATTCCGCCTCCTCCTTGGGGAAATGGGCGATCACCTCATCCAGAAGATCCCCCACGTTCATCCCGTGGATTGCCGATACGGGAACCGGAGTCCCCAGTCCCAGACCATAAAATTCATAGGAACTGTCCTGACTGAAGTTGTCGGTCTTATTGACCGCCAGAACCACCGGTTTTCCGGTCCGTCTCAGGATGTTGGCCACCTCTTCATCCGCCGGGAGAACCCCGTCTTTGGCATCTGTGACAAAGAGGATCACATCGGCCTCCTCCACCGCCAGTTCCGCCTGCTTTTTCACCTGGCTGTAAATATCATCCTCTTCCCACTGGATTCCTCCGGTGTCAATCAGGATGAAGGGATGGTTCAGCCATTCCACCTCATAATAAAGCCTGTCCCGGGTAACCCCGGGAAAATCCTCCACAATGGCCACCCGGCTCCCGATAATCCGGTTAAACAGGGTGGATTTTCCCACATTTGGTCTTCCAACCACCGCTACGATGGGTTTTCTCATCTCATCACTACTTTCCATATGCATAGATACATTTATTTTATCACATTTTGACAGTCATTCGAACGGGATTGCGTTCCCCTGACAATTCAGTATAAACCATACAGCAGGGTTTCCGCCACCACTACAAAAATATGCCGCCCCAAGGGGCGGCAGTTTCACTGTACCACATCAAGAACAATGGCCCGGGCACCAGGATGCGTCTCCCGCATCTGGTAGGCGGAGGCCAGCATTTCCAGGGCCTCCCCGGGATCCACAGACTCCCCGGACCAGAACAGTTCGCACAAAGGCTCTCCTTTTTCCACCCGGTCCCCCATCCGCCGGATCAGGTGAATGCCAGCAGACAGATCCACCGGGTCCTCCTTGCGGCTGCGTCCAGCACCCAAAAGCCCCGCAGCGGTCCCCACCTTCATGGCGTCCAGCATATGGACAAAGCCGGACTGTTCCGCCAGGAGGGTTTCCCGGAAACGGGGAGACGGCAGCAGCCCGGGATCTTCCGTCACCCGGGGGTCCCCGTGCTGGGCCTCAATCATCCGGGCAAAGGTCCGGATGGCCTTTCCGTTATGGAGATTTTCCTTCAGGACCCTCCGGGCCTCCTCCACTGTGGGGGCGGAACCGGTCAGCACCATCATGTGGGCGCCCAGGGTCAGAGTCAGGCCGGTCAGATCTTTGGGGCCCTCCCCCTTCAGGGTGGCGATGGCCTCAGCCACTTCATTGGCATTTCCCACCTCCATACCCAGGGGCTGGTCCATCCGGGAGATCACAGCCACGCTTTGGCCTCCGGCCCGGCGGACAATGTCCACCATGGTCCGGGCCAGATCCAGGGCCCGGGGCTCTGTTTTCATGAAGGCCCCCCGGCCCACCTTCACATCAAACACAATATTCTTATTGCCGGCGGCCAGTTTCTTGCTGACCACGCTGGCGGCAATCAGGGCGGTGTTCTCCACCGTGGCGGTCACGTCCCGGATGGCATACATCCGCTTGTCCGCCGGAGCCAGGTTTCCGCTCTGGGAAATTATGGCAACCCCCACCTCATTGATCTGCCGGATAAAAGCCTCCTGGTCCAGTTCACAGACAAATCCCGGAATGCTCTCCAGCTTATCGATGGTCCCACCGGTGTGTCCCAGACCCCGGCCGCTCATCTTGCTGACGGCGGTACCCGCCGAAGCCACCAGGGGCCCCAGCACCAGACTCACCTTGTCCCCCACCCCACCGGTACTGTGTTTGTCCGCGGTCACCCGGGTAATACGGCTCAGATCCAGCCGGTCCCCGGTCTCCGCCATGGCCATGGTAAAATGGAACAGTTCCTCCTCGGTCATATTCTGGAAAAACACCGCCATGGTAAAGGCGGAAATCTGGTAGTCGGGAATGGATCCGTCCGCCACCCCCTGAATGAAAAACCGGATTTCCTCCGGGGAAAGACTCAGTCCGTCCCTCTTCTTTCGGATAATATCCACCGTTCTCAACGGACACACCTCCTCCTGAATGTAATATTGGTTCAGGCCCTGGGATGGGCCTTATCGTAAGCGCTTCGGATATGGCTGCGGGACACATGGGTATAAATCTGGGTGGTGGAAATATCCGCATGCCCCAGAAGTTCCTGAACACTGCGGAGATCCGCCCCGTTCTCCAGCAGATGGGTGGCAAAGGAGTGCCTCAGGGTATGGGGACTCACCTCCCGGCGGATTCCCGCTGCCTCCGCCGCTTTCCGCAGCAGGGCAAACACCGACTGCCGCGAGATCCGGCGCCCGCTTCTGTTGAGAAACAGAGCCTTTTCCCCGGGCCGCACCGCCATCCGGGGGCGTCCGTCCGTAAGCCAGGCAGAGATCAGGGTGGCCGCCAGATCCCCCAGGGGAACGATCCTCTCCCGGGATCCCTTCCCGGTGACCCGGACGTATCCCTGTTCCAGATTCACCTGATGGGGATCCAGACCGGTCAGCTCACTGACCCGCAGACCCGCCGAATAAAGAAGTTCCACGATGGCTGCGTCCCGCAGGGGGTTCTTTCCGGAAGCCGCCGCCTTCAGCAGGGCCTCCACCTCCCCAAGCCCCAGAAATTCCGGCAGTTTCCTGCCCTTTTTCGGATGATGAAGAAACGCTGCAGGACTGGCTGCCACCAGCTTCTCCCGCAGCAGAAAACCATAAAAACTCCGCAGGGCAGACACCTTCCGGGCTGACGAGGCCGTACTCAGATTTTTCTTCCGGATGTCCAGAAGAAAGGACTGCAGATTCTCCCGGGTCGCCTCCGATGCATCGGCAACCCCACAGTGCTCCCGGAGAAACATGAGCAGTTGCCGGATATCCGTCTCATATCCCCGGATGCTGTGATCGCTGAGCCCCTTTTCCAGGGCCAGATACTGCAGATAATCCTCCAGATAGTCCATTTTCCCACCGCCTTGCTGTGTTTATTCTACACCGGTCCCGCCGGTTCCTTTGGATCCGCGGAAAAAACAGGAGCCGGTCTCCCGGCTCCCGCTCAGTCCATGGATTCTTCCAGCTCCTGGTCCTGCTCCTGTTCCAGATCCTCCTCCGGCTCGTCCGGCTCCTCCGGACGGTCCGGCAGGGGAAAATTCAGGGAAGGCTCCTCCCCGGCCGGCGCCTCCCCCAGGGGGGGAAGTTCCTCCAGGGTATCCAGGCCGAAGTATTCCAGAAACTCCAGGGTGGTCCCGTACAGAATGGGGCGCCCCGGCAGCTGCTTGCGGCCCACCTCCTGGATCAGATTTTTTTCCATCAGGCGGTTCAGCATCCGGTCCACACTGACCCCCCGGATCTTCTCGATCTCCGCCCTGGTAATGGGCTGCCGGTAGGCCACACTGGCCAGGGTCTCCAGGGAGGCCCGGCTCATCCGGGCTGCGTGGGGTTTCAGTACCTTTTCCACCTCAGCGGCATACTCCGCCTTGGTGGCAAACCGCCAGCCCCCCGCCACCTTCAGCACCTCGATGCCGTGGGAACGGGCTGAAAACTCCCGGGCCAGATCCTCCAGCAGGGATTCCACATCCCCCTCATCCAGCTCCAGCACATCGCAGAGCACCTCCAGGGTCAGGGGATCCGGGGAAACAAACAACAGGCTCTCCAGAGCCGCTTTTTTGGTTTCACTGAACAGCATGTTATCACCGGTTCCCTTTCTTCAGTATGATCCGGATGGGACCGAAGTTCTCCGCCTGGCGGACCTCCACCAGATCCTTCCGCATCAGTTCCAGCAGGGCCAGGAAACTGACCACCAGTTCCGTCCGGCTCATGGTCTCCCGGATCAGGTCGTGGAAGGTACATTCCGGCCGGCTTTTCAGCTCCTCCAGCATGGAGGCCATCACGGAGGGAACCGTGATATCCTTGCGGCTGATCCGCCGGACTTCCTCTTCGGTCTCCTCCGGAATCCGCTCCAGGATCTCCCGGAACATCCGGGTGAGCCCGTCGCAGGTGATCCCCTCCAGGGGATTCACCCGGGCGGCCACCTCCTGGATCAGGTCCTCATCCGCCGGCTTGAAATGAATCCGGGAACTTTTCTCCTCCATCTGCTGGAACAGGCCCACCAGAGATTTGAAACGCTCGTACTCCAGCAGCTGGTTCACCAGTTCCTGCCGGGGATCCTCTTCCTCTTCCTCTTCCCCGCCGCCATGGCGGGGCACCAGCATCCTGGCCTTAATGGCCAGCAACGTGGCGGCGGTCACCAGGAATTCACTGGCGATCTCGATGTCCATTTCCCGCATCCGGTCCAGGCTGTCCAGATATTGCTGGGTCACCAGGGCGATGGGTATGTCGTATATATCCAGTTTGTTTTTCCGGATCAGGTGCAGCAGCAGGTCCAGGGGACCTTCATACACCTCCAGGGAAACATTGACGCCCAAAGCCGGTCACCTCCCGGTCAGATCCGCATGCAGCCGCGCACCCGTTCCATAGTCTGGCCGGCCCGGGTCCGGGCGGCCTCCTCTCCTGCCGAAAGAATTTCCTCCACCACGGCGGGGTCCTCCTCCAGCTGTGCTCTTTTCTCCCGTATCGGGGCCAGAATTCCGTCCAGCACCTGGGCCAGCCTTTTTTTGCAGGCAAAGCATCCGATGGCCCCCGCCCGGCAGTCCGTCTCAATCTGCGGGGTCTCCTGCGGATTGTAGATCTGCTGGTACCGGAACACAATGCAGACCTCCGGATGTCCCGGATCGTCCTTGCGGATCCTCTGGGGATCGGTGACCATCATGCGGACCCGCTCCCAGATTTCCTCCGTGGAGGCGGAGATGGCGATCTCATTGCCGTAACTCTTGCTCATCTTCCGGCCATCCACCCCGGGCAGCAGGCTGGTTTTGGCCAACAGGGCCTTGGGCTCCGGGAACAGCTTGTCCTGATAGATATAATTGAATCTCCGGGCGATCTCCCGGGTCAGTTCCAGGTGAGGCAACTGGTCCTCTCCAACAGGGACAGCGGAGGCCTCGTAGATCAGGATATCCGCCGCCTGCAGCAGGGGATATCCCAGGAATCCGTAGGTATTGATGTCGGTTCCCTGTTCCTTCAGCTGGACCATCTGGTCCTTGTAGGTGGGGCAGCGCTCCAGCCAGGAAAGAGGGGTCATCATGGAGAACAGCAGATGCAGTTCTGCATGTTCCTTCACATGGGACTGAACGAAGATGGTGCTTTTCTCCGGATCCATTCCCACCGCCAGCCAGTCCAGCACCATCTCCCGGATGCTTTCCCGGATCCCTTCCGTATTGTCATAGGAAGTGGTCAGGGCGTGCCAGTCGGCCACCATAAAATAGCATTCATATTCATCCTGGAGACGGACCCAGTTTTCCAGCACACTCATGTGCCCGATATGCAGTTTTCCCGTGGGCCGCATCCCCGACAGTATTCTCGGTTTTGTCATACAGTTCTCCTTATGCAATTATTCCCACCAGCAGCATGATCAGTCCCATGATGCCCCGGATGGCCGGTCCCAGGAATCTGCCCAGAATCCCGGTGACCATAAGAACCAGCAGGATCACCATCCCGTAACGCTCCAGGGGCATCAGTTTCCAGGCGATCCGGGGGGGCAACAGGCCGAACAGCACTTTGCTGCCGTCCAGGGGCGGTATGGGGATCAGGTTGAACAC
>JAXGWN010000066.1:0-7644 GCA_040773285.1 Bacillota bacterium | reverse complement strand
TGACCGGATTGGTTCACGGGGAGTGGACTACCTGAGGGGGGCGCCGGGGTTGACACCGGCCCCGGCGGGCGCTATACTTTATTCAAATGAAACAGTTACAGGCTGTGAAGAGGACAGTAACCGGCAGGGAACTTGCAGAGAGACGGAACCAGGCTGAAATTCCGTCAGGAACATGCTGTGTGAAGACCACCTCGGAGCTCCGGACCGACATGTAGGCTCCGGCGTTTCCCGCGTTAAGGGATCAAGGGGAAGGAGAGATCCTTCAATTAGAGTGGAACCGCGGCACCACCGTCTCTAGACGGAGGTGTATTTTTTATGGAGGGATATGTATGCTGAATATTGAACTGAAGGACGGGAAAGTCCTGGAAGTGGCCCCCGGAACCACCATCGCCCAGGTGGCGGAGGGGATCAGCCGGAGACTGGCCAAAGAGGCCTTGGTGGCCCGTTTCAACGGGAAACTGGTGGACCTGAACAGAGAACTGAACGAGGACGGAACGCTGGAACTGCTGGATGCATCCACCCCGGAGGGACTGGATGCCTACCGGCACTCCTCGGCCCACGTGATGGCCCAGGCGGTGAAGAACCTGTTCCCGGACACCCGGTTCGGAATCGGACCGGCGGTGAAAGACGGATTCTATTACGACTTTGATACGGAGCACGTGTTCACCCCGGAGGATCTGGAGAAGATTGAGAAGGAGATAGAAAAGATCATTGCTGCGGACATCCCCTTTTCCTGCCGCGCAGTGAGCCGTGAAGAGGCTCTGGAGTTTTTCGGGGAGAAAAACGAGGAGTACAAGGTGGAACTGATCAACGAACTTCCGGATGAGTCGGAGATCACCATGTACACCCAGGGGGAATTTACCGACCTGTGCCGGGGACCCCACATACCCTCCACGGGGAAACTGAAGGCCATGAAACTGCTGAACCTGGCCGGCGCCTACTGGCGGGGTGATGAAAAGAACAAGATGCTCCAGCGGATCTACGGGACCAGTTTTCCAAAGAAGTCCGAACTGGAGGAGTATCTGCGGAGAATGGAGGAGGCCAGAAAGCGGGACCACCGCCGTCTGGGCCGGGAACTGGATCTGTTCACCCTGGAGGAGGAGGGTCCCGGATTTCCCTTCTTCCTGCCCAAGGGCATGGTGCTGAGAAACGAACTGGAAAACTACATGCGGGAGATGTATGCCAAATGGGGTTATGAGGAAATCCGCACCCCCATTATCCTGAACCGCGCCCTGTGGGAGCAGTCCGGTCACTGGGACCATTACCAGGAGAATATGTACTTTACCCGGATCGATGAGGCGGATTATGCCATTAAGCCCATGAACTGCCCCGGCTGCATGATCGTGTACCGCCACGGGCAGCATTCCTACCGGGAGATGCCCATCCGCTATGCGGAGATGGGGCTGGTGCACCGGCACGAAAAATCCGGTGTGCTTCACGGCCTGATGCGGGTCCGTGCCTTCACCCAGGACGATGCCCACATCTTCATGCTGTACTCCCAGATCACGGAGGAAATCAAGAACGTGATCCGGATGGTGGATGAGGTGTACCGGATCTTCGGGTTCAGTTACAATGTGGAACTGTCCACCCGGCCGGAAAAGGCCATGGGGGATATTGCACTGTGGGACAAGGCCACCGATGATCTGCGGCAGGCTCTGGAGGAACTGGAGATTCCTTACGTGGTCAACGAGGGGGACGGGGCTTTCTACGGACCCAAGATCGATTTCCATCTGGAGGACTCCATCGGAAGAACCTGGCAGTGCGGAACCATCCAGCTGGATTTCCAGATGCCGGAGAAATTCGATCTCACCTACATCGGCGAGGACGGGCAGAAGCACCGGCCCGCCATGATTCACCGTGCGATCTTCGGGTCCATTGAGCGGTTCATCGGGATCCTGATCGAGCACTACGCCGGGGCATTTCCCGCCTGGCTGGCTCCGGTTCAGGTCCGGGTGATGAGCATATCGGAAAATAACAGCCGGTATGTCCAGGAACTGACGGACCGGCTGAAGGCGGCGGGGATCCGGGCGGAGGCCGACGACCGCAACGAGAAGATCGGCTATAAGATCCGGGAGGCCCAGATGCAGAAGGTGCCCTATATGCTGGTGGCCGGGGACAAGGAAATGGAAGCCGGAGCTGTCAGTGTCCGGCGCCGGGGAGAAGGGGATCTGGGGGTCATGCCCTCCGGAGACTTTCTCGAGAGGATTCTCGGGGAAATACGGGAAAGACAGCAGTAAGGTGTTGACCTACCTGGGGTTTTCTGCTATCCTTATTCAGGATACCAAGAAGAAACTATCCGTTTCTCACCTTAGGGCCGGTTGCTGCTAAGGTTACAGTCAATCCGAAATCACAGCCGGGTTACCGGCGGACGACGTATGCTGTAGGCGGATGGTTTTCCATCCGCCGTTTTTTTTATGAATTCCATGGAGGTGAATTCCCATAGCTAAGGAACAAAGAATCAATGGCATGATCAGGGCCCGGGAGGTTCGTTTAATCGGACCGGACGGGGAACAGCTGGATATCATGCCTCTGAAGCAGGCTTTGCAGATGGCTGAGGAGATGGGTATGGATCTGGTGGAGATTGCTCCCCAGGCCAAGCCGCCGGTCTGTAAGATTATGGACTATGGCAAATACCGCTTTGAACAGAACAAGAAACTGAAGGAAGTCAAGAAGCACCAGAAGGTGATCAACGTGAAGGAAGTGAAGTTCCGGATCAAGATCGAGGACCATGACTTCCAGGTCAAAGCCAAGAACGCTCAGAAATTTCTGCTGGCCGGCAACAAGGTCAAGGTGACCATTATGTTCCGGGGCAGGGAGCGCAGCCATGCGGAGCTGGGTGAGGCGGTATGCCTGCGCCTGGCCAAACAGATGGAGGACATCAGCGTGGTGGAGAAGCCACCCAAGGCGGAAGGCCGCAACATGATCATGATCCTGTCCCCGAAATCGGAGACGGAGATGCAGGCGGCCATGAAGGCCAGAGGGGAATCGGAGGCGCCGGCCGCTGAGGATTCCGGAAACGAAGAATAAGTGAACAAACCAAGGAGGATGACAACATGCCGAAAATGAAAAGCCACAGAGGAGCTGCCAAGCGGTTCAAGAAGACCGGTAGCGGCAAGTTCAAAAGAGGACACGCCAACAAGAGCCATATCCTGGGCAAAAAGGCCGCCAAGCGGAAAAGACATCTGAGAAAATCTGACGTACTGGGACAGATCGAGCAGAAGATCATTACGAAACTTCTGCCCTACAGCTAAAGAGATCAGGAGGGAAGAACCATGGCAAGAGTGAAAAGAGGTGTGACGACCCGCCGCCGTCACAAAAAAATACTGAAGCAGGCCAAAGGCTACTTTGGCATGAAGAGCAAAATTTTCCGCCCTGCCAACCAGCAGGTGATGAAGTCCCTGGCATACTCCTATGCCCACAGAAAGAAGCGCAGAGGGGATTTCCGGAAACTGTGGATCCAGCGGATCAACGCAGCCGCCAGAATGGAAGGCATGAGTTACAGCCGTTTCATCAGCGGACTGAGAAAAGCAGGGATCGGCATCAACCGGAAGATCCTGGCGGATCTGGCGGTCAGCGACCGGGAGGCATTTGCCGCTCTGGTGAAAACTGCCAAAGACGCGTAAGAACTGTATACACAAAGGAGATGGAACCCCCGGGATCCATCTCTCTTATTTTGGAAAGAATTGTGCTATGATGAAGGCATCAACCGGAAAGAAGGAATAAAATGAAGGAGTTTGTGGTAATCGGGCTGGGAAGATTCGGATCCAGCCTGGCCCGGGAACTGGTGAACCTTGGACACAGCGTTCTGGCTATCGATTCCTCGGAGGAAAAGGTGCAGAGCATTTCCGAGGTGGTATCCCACGCGGTATACGCCAACGCCACGGATGAGGATGCCCTGAAGGCCCTGGGGATCCGGAACTTTGATGTGGCGGTGGTGGCCATCGGGGAGAACATTCAGGCCAGCATTCTGGCCACCCTGATCCTCAAGGAACTGGGGGTCAAAATTGTGGTGGTCAAAGCCATGAGTGAACTCCATGCCAAGGTGCTGGAGAAAATCGGGGCGGACCGGATCATCTTCCCGGAGCGGGAGATGGGAATCAAGCTGGCCCACTCCCTGGTGGCTCCCAACGTGCTGGACTACATGGCCCTTTCCAATGATTATGGGATCGAGGAGGTGGAGGTGCCGGAACGTTTCGTGGGGAAATCCCTGGAGCAGCTGAATCTCCGCGCCCAGTATGGAATCAATGTGATCGCCGTGAAGCATGAGAATCAGCTGAATCATAACCCGGGACCCAAAACCACCTTCCGGGCCGGGGATACCGCCGTGATCGTAGGAGACCGCCGCAGCCTGAAGGGCATGGGAGAGAACAGGAAATGACCGGAAGAATCGGATCGTCTGATAACCGTATGTACCGGCAGATGCGCCAGCTGAAAACCAGAAGGGGCCGCCGGAAGGCGGGCCTTTTCCTGTGTGAGGGTCTGCGGCCGGCCGGTGAGGCCCTGAAGGCAGGGGTGCATCCCCGGGCGGTGATTCTTTCGGATGAGGCACTGCCGGAAGAAATTCTGGGGGCCCGGGAGTTTGAGGACCGGGGGATCGCTGTTTACGGAGTGGACGGAGGCCTGTTCCGGGAACTGACCGATGCGGTGACCCCCCAGGGACTCCTGCTGCTGGGAGAGATTCCCGGGGAGACACCTTTCGAACCGGCCAGTGATCTGCTGATCCTGGACCGGATTCAGGATCCCGGGAACCTGGGAACCATGCTGCGGACTGCTGCGGCAGCCGGTATCCGGGAGGTGGCCCTGATGAAGGGGTGTGCGGATTTCTACAGTCCCAAGGTGCTCCGCAGCAGTGCAGGGGGAATCTTTCATCTGAACCTTTTCCATCCGGAAGATCCCGGAGAAGTGGTGGAGGTTCTTAAAATGAGGGGGTACCAGCTGGTATGCGGGGATGCCCGGGGTACAATGGACCTGTTCGGATGGAACCCCTGTCCGCCGGTGGCCCTGGTGGTGGGAAACGAGGCCTCCGGACCCGATCCGGTGTTTCTTGACGGGGCGGAATGTTCTGTCAGTATCCCCATGCCTGGCGGTGTGGAGTCCCTCAATGCCGGGGTGGCCGCTGCCCTTATGATCTATGAACTGCTGCGGAAGCAGGGATCTTGCTAAGAAAATCCCCCTGTGATATAATCCGGGCAACAGGAAAAAAGGCAATGACCGGGAGAGTAACCGGACATACTGGACCCAGGGAATCGGAATCGTGACTGTAAGTTCCGTGTCCGGGAATCCGGCGAAGTTCACCCGACAGCTGCAAACTGAACGCAGAATCCCTGCCAGTAGGTGCGCCGGCTCCCGCCGTTATCGGGTTGAGAGGGTCTGAGAACGACCAAACCGGGTGGTACCGCGGAATACACTTTCGTCCCTGTGTGGATGAAGGTGTCTTTTTTTTGTACCCCTGCAGTAAATACGTGGAGGAGACCATGAAAGAACAACTGGAAGCAATTCGTGAACAAATGAAAGCGGAACTGGCCGGTGTCGGGGATACCGGAGCTCTCCGGGACATCCAGGTGGAGTATCTGGGGAAAAAAGGAAAACTGACGCTGGTTCTGCGGGGTATGGGCGCCCTGAGTGCTGAAGAGCGTCCCCTGATCGGTCAGCTGGCCAACGAGATCCGGGATGAGATGAATGCCCTGCTGGAGGAGACCCGGATGCGGCTGGAGGCCGGGGAACTGGCCCGGAAACTGGCCGGCGAAAACATCGATGTCACCCTGCCAGGCCGCAGGGTGTCCCGGGGGCACCTGCATCCCCTGACTCTGGTGGAAAACCGGATCAAGGAGATCTTTGAGTCCATGGGATATGTGGTGGAGGAAGGCCGGGAGATCGAGCTGGACCACTACAACTTTGAGCGGATGAATATCCCTAAAGACCATCCGGCCCGGGAGATGCAGGATACCTTCTATGTCAGCAGTGAGGTTCTGCTGAGAACCCATACCTCTCCGGTGCAGGCCCGGGTTATGGACCGGGTGACCCCGGAACTGCCGGTGAAAATGATTGCCCCCGGTAAGGTGTTCCGCCGGGACGACGATGCCACCCACTCCCCCATGTTTCACCAGGTGGAGGGCCTTCTGGTGGGGCGGGACATTACCTTTGCCGATCTGAAGGGGACCCTCCTGGAGTTTGCCCGGCAGATGTTCGGGGAGGACCGGCAGATCCGTCTGCGCCCCAGCTATTTTCCTTTTACGGAACCGTCGGCGGAAGTGGACGTGTCCTGCATGTTCTGCAACGGGGCCGGCTGCCGGCTGTGCGGCCAGAGCGGCTGGATAGAAATTCTTGGAAGCGGCATGGTGCATCCCCGGGTGCTGGAGATGAGCGGCTACGATCCCGAGGAAGTGGTGGGCTTTGCCTTTGGTATGGGAATCGAGCGGATTGCCATGCTGAAATATGGAATTGATGACATGCGTCTGCTGTATGAAAACGACATTCGTTTCATCCGGCAGTTTTAGGAGGATCGGGATATGCTGGTAACCAGAAGATGGCTGAAAATGTATATAGACCGTGACTTCACTCCAGAGGAAATCGCCGGGGGTCTGACCCGGGCGGGGATCGAGGTGGAGTCCATTCATGAGCCGGGCCGGGAGATTTCCGGCGGGGGGGTGGGAGAGATTCTTTCCCGGGAGAAACATCCGGATGCGGACCGGCTTTCGGTCTGCCGGGTGGACGTGGGAGAGACGGAGCCGGTGACCATAGTCTGTGGGGCGCCCAACTGCGATGCAGGACACAAGGTTCCGGTGGCGGTGGTGGGTGCCATCCTGCCGGGAGATTTCCGCATCCGGGTGGCCCGGCTTAAGGGCATTGAGTCCCGGGGGATGATCTGTTCCGCATCGGAACTGGGGATTTCCGCCTCCCTTCTCAGCGAGGCAGAGCGGGAGGGAATCTGGATTCTTCCCCGGGAACTGAAGGCCGGGGAAGACTTCCTGGCTGCCATGGGGATGGACGACGTGGTGTTTGAACTGGGGCTTACCCCCAACCGTTCCGATTGCTTCGGAGTCATTAATGTGGCCCGGGAGCTGGCTATGATCTACAACGAGCCCATCCGGATTCCGGAAACCGCTCCGGCGGGTGACGACGGGGAGATCCGGGGTCTGGTCCGGGTGGCCATCGAAGACAGCAGGCTGTCCAGCCGGTACGTGGCCCGGATGATCCGGGACATAAAGGTGGGACCCAGCCCGGTCTGGATGCAGAATCTGCTGCGGGCCTCCGGGATCCGTCCCATCAGCAATATTGTGGACGTGACCAATTTCGTGATGCTGGAAACCGGCCAGCCTCTTCACGCCTTCGACTACAACCGGCTGTCCGGTGGTGAGGTCAGTGTCCGGTCTGCCCGGGAAGGGGAGCGGCTGGTCACCCTGGACGGACAGAAACGGGAACTGACTCCTGATATGATTGTGATTGCCGACCGTGAAAAACCGGTGGCCCTGGCCGGGGTTATGGGGGGAGAAAACTCCGAGGTGGACGCCGGAACCACCACCATTTTGCTGGAGAGCGCCCATTTTCTGCCGGAAAGTGTCCGCAGAACCAGCCGCCGGCTGGGACTCCGTTCTGAGGCATCCGGCCGGTTTGAGCGGGGAGTGAGCCCTGAGGGTTCCCTGT
>JAXGWN010000065.1:0-7676 GCA_040773285.1 Bacillota bacterium | reverse complement strand
GTACATCTCCTCAATCCGGCCGGGATGAATCCGTCCGTCAGAGATCAGTTTTTCCAGGGTTACCCGGGCAATTTCCCGGCGGACCGGATCAAAGCCGGACAGCACCACAGCCTCCGGAGTATCGTCTATGATCAGATCGATCCCGGTAAGGGTCTCCAGGGCCCGGATGTTGCGGCCCTCCCGGCCTATGATCCGTCCCTTCATTTCATCGTTGGGCAGGTTCACCACCGAAACGGTGGTTTCCGCCACGTGGTCGGCGGCACAGCGCTGAATGGCCAGGGTAATGATCTCCCGGGCCTTCTTGTCCCCGTCCAGCTTGGCCTGGGACTCGATTTCCTTAATCAGCAGGGCTGCCTCATGGCGTACCTCATCCTCCACAGAACTGAGCAGCATATCCCGGGCCTCCTCGAAAGTAAGCCCTGAAATTCTCTCCAGTTCCAGAATCTGCTGGTCATGGGCCTCCTGAGTCTTTTTCTTCAGCCGTTCGATCTCCTCATCCTTGCGCTGCAGTTTTTCCTCTTTGCGCTCAACAGATTCCTGCTTTTTCTCCAGATTTTCCTCTTTCTGGACCAGGCGTTTTTCCTGCTGTGCAATTTCCAGTCTTCTGTTTTTGATCTCCCGGTCGGCCTCCTGGCGCAGCCGGTGGACCTCCTCTTTGGCCTCCAGAACCTGTTCTCTCTTTTTGGCCTCCGCGTCCTTCAGGGCAGTCTGAACGATTTCTTCCGCTTTGTGCTCCGCACTTCTGATCTTACCTTCCGCAATTTTTTTCCGCAGGAAGTATCCAAACCCGAACGCCACCAGAACCGACGCTCCGAGTACTGCAATTTCAACATAGTTCAATGGGTGCACCTCCTTTTTCGTAATAAAAGAAAAACCGAGATAAACTCGGCTCATAAACAAAAACGGCGCAGAACCTCCCGGTTCTGCCAGGTTTGCTATCCAGTTAAATCTATTAAATAACGCCCCGGGCCGAATTTGATTAAAGGACTAAAGTCTCTCTTTTAAATTATAGGGAACGCATGTGTAAGTGTCAAGAAAACCGTTTCCAGAGCACCAAAAAACCCGGAACCGCCCTCAGCGGTTCCGGGCTTCTTTGACGGCCTCCCGGCAGATATCCGGCGGATATCCCCGGGAAGCCAGTTTTTTCATCATCTGTTCTCCGGAATAGGTCCGGCTTCCGGATTCCCAGCGGGCAACCAGGCGCCGGGCATTTTCCAGTTCGTCTTCCCGGGGAAGCGCCTCCCGGAGAGCCCGGTCGATCAGGTCCCGGGGGACCTTCCGTTTCAGAAGTTCCATCCGCAGAAGGAGGCTTCCCCGGCCGTGGAACCGGCTTTTATCCCGGATATAGGCTCCGGCCAGGGCCAGGTCATCCAGATATCCCCGCTCCAGCAGATACTCCAGAGCCTCTCCGGTTTCTTCCGGCCCGTAACCGTCCCCCTTCAGTTTTTCTTCCAGTTCTTCGGCGGAATGGCGGCGGTGGGACAGATACCAGGCCCCCATGGCCAGGGGTCCCTGATCAGTCGGTTTGTTCTTCCGGCCCATCTTCCACCACGGCCAGACCCTTGAGGCCGGCCTCCTGACGAATCTTCTGTTCCAGTTCCAGTGCCAGTGCGGTGTTTTCCGTCAGGAGAATCTTCACATTCTCCCGGCCCTGTCCCAGCCGCTCATCCCCATAGGAGTACCAGGCACCGCTTTTCTTAATAATACCCAGTTCCTCGGCCAGATCCACGATGCAGCCCACCTGGGAGATGCCCTCCCCGTACATGATATCAAACTCAGCCATCTTGAAGGGAGGAGCTACCTTGTTTTTTACCACTTTGGCCCGGGTTCTGGACCCGATCATGTCCTGACCCCGTTTCAGGGTCTCAATCCGGCGGATATCCAGCCTCACCGAAGCGTAGAACTTCAGTGCCCGGCCTCCGGTGGTGGTTTCCGGGCTGCCAAACATAACTCCCACCTTCTCCCGCAGCTGATTGATAAAAATAATCAGGCAGTTGGATTTGCTGACTGCACCGGCAATCTTCCGCATGGCCTGGCTCATAAGCCGGGCCTGGAGACCCACAAAGGAATCCCCCATCTCCCCTTCAATCTCCGCCCGGGGCACCAGGGCGGCCACAGAGTCCACCACGATCACATCCACCGCACCGCTGCGGATCAGGGCCTCGGCAATCTCCAGCCCCTGCTCCCCGGTATCCGGCTGGGACAGAAGAAGATTTTCCACGTCCACCCCCAGTTTTCCGGCGTAGGAGGGATCCAGGGCATGCTCCGCATCGATGAAGGCAGCGGTCCCCCCCTGTTTCTGGGCCTGGGCCACTGCATGAAGGGCAACCGTGGTTTTACCGGAGGATTCCGGTCCATAGATCTCCACGATTCTTCCTCTGGGGAAACCGCCTACCCCCAGGGCAATATCCAGGGACAGGGCCCCCGATGGAATCGTTCCGATCTCCCGTTCCAGAGCTCCTGCCCCCAGCCGCATGATGGAGCCTTTTCCAAACTGTTTTTCGATCTGGGATAGGGCAATATCCAGTGCCCGTTCCCGTTCCTTGTCTGCCATAGAATCCCTCCGTTTACAAAACATTTGTTCGGTTCATTATACGTCCGTTTCCGGATCCTGTCAAACCCATGAGAAAAGGTTCCCCGCCGGGAACCTTTTTCCTGCCGGAACCGCCCGGTTCACGATTTTTTTCCGGCCGGTTCGCAATTTTTATACGGTCAGGGTCCGGACCCCCTCCATGGTCATGGTGTCCAGTGCGCTGTACATATTGGTCACCGAACCGGCCACCAGCTGATCCTTGCGGCCATAGTAATCCAGGCAGGTCCCGCAGCTGAGGATCTGAGTCCCCCGGCTTTCCAGAACCTTCAGGTATTCCGCCACCTCGGAACCCCGGGTGGACAGGAAGACCCCGCTGTTCATCAGGATCACCGCCCGGATCTCCCGGTCCAGTTCGCTGAGGCTCACCAGAAAGGAGCGCATCAGGATCCTGCCCAGTTCCTCATCTCCCCGGCCGAACAGATGACTGGTGATCAGCACCACCAGGGGTCCATCCTTCCGGGTTCCCAGCATGCTTTCCAGTCCTGCCACCGTGGTGACCGTCTTCTTGGTGATATTCACGGCGTATCCTCCCTCAACCGGCCGGAAAGAACTGTCACAGCCGGAGGACCTGGCCAGTTTCAGTACGTTGTCCCGGGCAATCTCATTGTCCACCAGCACTTCCACATGGCCCTCAGCAATGGCGTCCAGTGCCTTCTTGGCGCTCAGCACCGGACCCGGACAGGCCAATCCCCTCGCATCCACCTGATTCATATCATACCTCCTGAAACTCAGAAATGACGGAGGATCTCTGAGCGGTTCTCCCAGAGGATCCTTCCGTTTTTCATCACCAGCCGGCGGGGGGCCTGATCCAGAATGGCCTCGGCTGCCCCCGGGGCATCCAGCAGCACCAGGTCCGCCCGGGAACCCTCACGGATTCCATGATCCGTCCGGCCCATGGCCCGGGCGGGATTCACCGTACCCATGTCAAACACCCGCTCCAGATCGGTAAAGGTTCCCATCTGGGCCACCTGGGCGGTCAGCAGCATCTCCTCAAGAATGTTTCCGTTCCCAAAGGGACGGAAGGGATCCCGGATGTTATCGGAGGCCAGGGAGACGTTCACACCAGCATCCAGCAGTTCCCGGATCCTGGTGGTTCCCCTGCGGATCAGCCCCTGGTCCCCTCTGCCCATCAGGTAAAGATTGCAGGAAGGAAGGGTCACCACATTCATGTCCGCCCGGCGGATCTTCCCGATGGTTTCCCGGGCCTTTTCCTCGTCCACCGCCGACAGGGCGCACAGATGTCCCGCCGTGCACAGTCCCTCCATCCCCTCCGCCACGATCCGGTCGGCAAAGGCATCGATGGTGTCCACCCGGGGCTCATCGTGTTCGTCAGCATGGAGATCCACAATCTTTCCATGGCGCAGGGCCAGCTGAAAAATCCGGTCAATCTGCCGGGCCGGATCGTCGCTGAGGGCCGGAGCCGAGCCGAATCCCCGGATATCCGTGCTGCCAAGAGAATCCATGATGGCATAGACCTCATCGTCCAGATCCATCCGGGACAGCATGACGATGATTTCCAGATCCATCCAGTCCCTGACTTCCTCCCGTACCTCCAGCATTGCCTCCACTGCCATGGTCTTCAGACATTCATCCACCGAAACATGGGTCCGCACCGCTGTGGTCCCGTTCCGGGAAGCCCTTTCCAGAACCCGGATGGACCGCTCCCGGATATCCTGCGGGCTGATCCTGTTCTCACAGTATTCCCGGAAATTCACGATGGCGTCGATCAGACCGGGAGACTCCGTATCCCCGATGGTCAGGGCCTTCTCCAGATGCATATGAAGATCCACAAACCCGGGGGACAGAAAACTCCCGTTTCCTTCAATTACCGTATCCTCCCCTGGCGTCAGTCCCGGGGCAATCTCCACAATCCGGTCCTTGTGGATCCGGACATCGGCCGGAGCCTTCCCGCCCGGCACGTAAACTCCCTGAATCAGATATCCCATAGCCGTATCCTTTCTTTTGCCGAAATATTATTGTAAGGCAGCACATAGCCGCCAATTGTGTCAGAAAAAACGCCGGTTAAACTTCCACTGGGATATTCCGGAGGCCAGCATCAGCATGCCGGCCAGGATCAGAAGAATCCCGATGAACGCGGTAAGCACCCCGGCCACCACCTGGGGATATACCAGAAGAAGCAGTCCACCCAGAATGGAAAACCCGCCTGCCACCACCGGAACCCCTGGTGTCTGCCGGGTCAGTGCCGTACTGAGAAACCGGAACACTCCGCTGATCAGGGCAAACAGACCCAGTACCCGGGCAAACACCAGAATGCCCGCCGGATTCAGAAGAAGCACCAGGGCCAGCACCAGATTCAGGACTCCCTCCAGTACCCCGGAAAGCCGGAGCCTGGGCCCCGAAACCGGCATGGTCAGGGCTCCGGCCACCCGGAGAACCCCGAAGAACAGAAGGAACAGTCCGAACACCCGTCCCAGTACCAGGGCCGCCTGATCCGGCCGGGTGAAACTGAACAGGCCCATGGACAGTACCACAAACCCCAGCAAAAGGTCGAACCACCAGCGGTTCCTGATTTCCAGCGAGATAAGATTCATAAGCGTTGCGGCGCAGGTTCCTGGAAGGAGCGCCTGCTCTCCTTTCGGTTGTGAATATTTTTTTCCGGAATACCGGAATCAGCATTCCAGCTGGGTTGAGATGCCATCCATCCCGTCCAGCCAGCGGGTCAGTTCATCCCCTTCCAGCACTGGAACAATCTGTTCCCCGGGAGTCCCCTCCGGCAGGCTGAGCCAGTCCGGACAGGGTCTGCGGCCCAGCAGCACCTGGTTGCCGGAGAGTCTGGGATCGTCCTCCAGGCCGGAGCCGGAGGGATCCCAGACAAACACCGTACGGTTCTGCCGCAGAGCAAAATCAACTGTAAATATTGTACCACTTCCCAGATCGGTTTCCAGAACGAATATCCCCCGGGTCAGGATGCTCTGCAGCCGGTCCCGGAGGATCAGGCGGGTCACCGATACAGGGGCCGAGGGAACCGATTCCGACAGGAGAAAACCGCCCCGCTCCAGAATCACCTCGGCCAGCAGGATGTTCTCCGGAGGATACACCACCTGGGACAGGCCAAATCCCACCACCGCTCCGGTAAGTCCTCCGGACTGCAGACTGCTGACATGCCCGTAGGTATCACAGCCCGGGGACAGGCCGCTTATATTGATCCAGCCGCGGCCCGCCAGTTCCCCGGCAGCCCACAGGGCCGTGGCCGGGGCAAAGACCTCATCCGGGGTCCGGCTGCCCACCAGGGCCAGGGAGCGGGCCATCCTGGTCTTATCCGGCAGTTCCCCCTGCCAGAACACCACCGGTGGCGGAGAAGACAGAAGCCTCAGACGGGACGGATACCCGGGGTCGGAATATCCGGCCGCCCGGATATTGTATTCCCCGCACAGAATCAGTTCCCGGTCCGCCTCCTCCCGGGTCTGCCGCAGAAACACCGGATCTCCCAGCAGGCGGACCAGCAGATCCATCTCTCCGGGATCGGTGGTGACCAGGCCCGCCAGTTCCCCGGCCTGACCGGTCAGCAGGGAGTGCTCCTCCCGGACAGACAGCCGGAAAAGCCGTAAAAAGGCCAGACGGATCCTCACCGGATCGGCATCCCCGGGGAGATACCGTTCCAGATGTTCCTGTATAACCGCCAGTTGTACCGACTCCGCCAGGCTGTACAAGCCACTCACCTCCGGTTGAATCCTCTTCCATTGTACCATAGGAGGCCGGGTACAGAAAAAGAGCCCGCAGGCTCTTTTTGGCTGTATTACAGGTATTTGCTGAGATCCACCGGATCGTAAACCACCCGCTCCAGACCCTTGCTGTCCTCGCTGAGGGTGGCGTCAATCCCCATCTTGGTCTGGACTCCCCGGTTGTCCGAGGTGGGATCCAGTTCGTGTCCCTGGGAGTGGGGCACATAGAAAATGTCCCGCTCCGGTACCACCCGGTTGCACACCGCCCAGAGCACGTCCGCCGCATTATAGATATCCACGTCCTCGTCCACCACGATCACGTTTTTGATATTCACATAACTGATCATGGCAGCCATGGCCACATTCTTGGGTTCTCCGGGGTTGGATTTTTTCATCTTCACCAGGGCCAGGAAGCCACTTCCATAGGGGGCCAGATGCACGTCTTTCACCCCGGAGGAAACGTACCGGCAGTTCTTCATCACCAGAGGTTCCCGGGGCACCACGCCCCCCAGGTTGATGTGCTCAAAGGAGGCACCGGCGATGGTCTGGTAGATGGCACTGTTTCTGTGGGTGATGGCCGTAACCTTCAGTACCGGAGAGGGCCAGGGCTCCGAGTAATGACCGGTAAACTCGCCCAGAGGGCCTTCCTCCTCCCGGATTTCCGGAAGAATTTCCGCTTCCACCACGTATTCCGCAGTAGCCGGCACGTAAATATCATTGGTGATGCACTTCACCACCTGTACCGGCTCCCGGCGGATGGCTCCCGCCACTTCCAGTTCATCCCCGTCATACCGGAGTCCCGCCCCGATATACACCATGGGATCCGCCCCGATGACAATGGAGATCGGCAGGGCCTTGCCCTGTTTTTCCGCCTCCATGTAAAACTCCTTCAGATGGCGCCACTCATTGATCATGATGCCCAGCTTGTCTTTACCCTTCACCTGCATCCGCTGGAAGGAAAGATTCTGCAGGGTTCCGTCCAGTTCCTTGCTGACGATCACTCCGCCGGTAATAAAGGCTCCCCCGTCCTTGGGGGCATGAACCGGGATGGGCAGCAGAGACAGATCCACCTGGTCTCCGGTGTACACATTTTCCTGACAGGGGGCAGACTCCACCTTCACCGGGGCAATGCCACATTCCATGGCCTCCATCAGGCGGCCGATCACTTCCTCCTTGGTGCACTCCATGGCCAGAGCGATCCGGTCCATGCTGGAGAGAATCCCCCCGATCAGAGAACCTGAATGGCCGGAAATCTGCTGGAAATAAGGGGCTCCGGTACCAGCGTTCTCACAGGCCCGGATCACATTGCCGATCTCGTGATCCAGCGAAACCTCTTTTTTCACCCGGGCCAGCTGCCCGTTTTCCTCCAGCACCTCCATAAAGGTGCGCAAATCCTTGAT
>JAXGWN010000064.1:0-7827 GCA_040773285.1 Bacillota bacterium | reverse complement strand
TTCTTCCAGTACAGCCATCCGTACAGGGCCCCGGGAACCATTCCGGCCAGCAGATAATACAGGGTGCTGCCAAGAGTCAGGGGTGCCAGCTGGGCAGCTCCCCCCAGATGCCCCAGGGCAAACAGCAGGGCAGTCACCAAAAGGGCCGCCAGGTAGTGGTCCTTTTTTATCCCGGCCTGTCTGTCCTGGCGGAGAAACCGGGTGATTCCCAGGGCCAGCCAGGTAATGAGGGTCATCAGGAAAAGCCGCATCTGGACTTCCTCAAAGATGGCTCCGTACAGGGAGGCCAGCAGACCCCGGAAGGGGCCCGGCACCAGGGAGCGGTCCGGTTCCACCGGTACCCAGCCGGCCAGACCGGCCAGCCAGGAGATCAGAAGAAGGAAGGCTCCTGCCGCAGCTCCCAGGATCAGAGCCTGGCGCAGGGTTCCCGGCTTTTCATCCGGAGGCTCCTTTCTAAGCCAGGCCGAAAGCCAGGGGATCCGGTATCCCAGGGACGGGCCCAGTTTCAGTCCCACCCAGACCGCCAGGGCGGACAGAAGACCATTCATCAACGCACTGCGGACCAGTTCCCCGGGGGTGTACAGGCCGGCGGTCAGGACCAGATTGTAGGGGATCACCAGGAAGGCGCTGACCAGGGCGGCTCCCCAAAGAATCAGGAACACAGGACTTGTCAGAATTTTCATGGTTCCCTCCTCTCAGGGCATGAACGCCATCAGCAGAGCGGTAATGGCCACCGCCCCCAGCACCGGCAGTACAATCTGCTTCTTTCTCCAGGTGACCAGGATCACGAAGATCAGCCCCGGAACATAGGTAAAAGGTGCCTTGGGGGCTCCTGTGAGAGCTCCGGGAAGGATCAGGGCTCCCAGAGCCGTATAGGGGATCAGCCGGAGAAAACGGCGCAGCCGGTCCGGCATCCGGTTTTCCGATACCATAAGAAAGGGAAGCAGCCGGGGCACATAGGTGACCAGGGACATCCCCAGAATCACAACCAGGATCTCCTTATTCATGGCTCAGTTCCTCCTCAGGCAGCAGAACTCCGGCCAGGGAGGCCAGGATCACTGCCAGCACCAGGTTCCAGCCCTGGGAAAACAGACCCAGCCAGGAAAAAAGGGTATTGAGTCCTCCTGACAGAAGTGCCAGAAGCAGAATTCTTCTGGAATTTCTGGCCTCCGGGATCAGAAGAGCCGTAAACATGGCGTACAGGGCAATTCCCAGGGCATTCTGCAGAAACAGGGGGAGAACCGTTCCTGCCACATAGCCCACGGCGGTCCCCCCCACCCAGGATCCCCAGGCACTCAGTTCCAGAAACAGAAGATACCGGGTACTGTAGCCCCCCTGCCGGAAAGAGGCCACCGAAAACACCTCATCGGTGAGGCCAAAGGCAATCCAGGGGACATGCTTCCGGAACTCCGGTCCCAGCCGGGCCGAAAACGAGGCACTCATCAGGAAGTGCCGGAAATTCACCAGCAGGGTGGCCAGAATCACCTCATAGGCGCCGGCCCCGGCGCCTATCAGATTCAGGGCCATAAACTGACTGGCCCCGGCAAACACCAGCAGGGAAAACAGCACACTTTCCCCCAGCCGGATCCCCACGGTGGAAGCCAGAATCCCGAAGGCCAGGGCAATGGGAAAATACCCGATCACCACTGGCAGCCCGGCCACAAGCCCCTCCCGTATCTCCTGAGTCTTTCTGTTTTGCTGATCCATGTTGTCCTCCATAAAACGAAATCCACCGGAAGCGGCCAGGCCACTTCCGGTGGCGGTATTCCAATTCTGAAACCTCAGTCCGTGAGGCAGTAACTGTCAATCCCGATCCGCATTGCATCCATCTCCTGAAGCATGGCGGGATATCCCTCCAGTTCTGAGAGAAACACATCCACAATAGCCGCATCAAACTGGGTACCCCGGCCCTGGGTCAGCTGGCGCTCCGCCATCTCCAGGTTCAGCCGGCTCCGGTACTGCCGGTCCGAGGTCATGGCGTCAAAGGCATCCGCCACCGAGATGATCCGGGCCAGCAGGGGGATCTCCTCTCCCCGGATGCCCAGGGGATACCCCAGACCGTCCACCCGTTCATGGTGACTCTGCACGATGGGTACCACCTCCTTGAACATGGAGATGGCCGACAGGATCTGGGCACCCTTCAGGGGATGCTTCTTGATCTCCTCAAATTCATCGGCCCGGAGGGTCTCCGATTTGGACAGGATATCATCCGCCGTACCGATTTTTCCCACGTCATGGAAGATTCCACTGATCCGCAGCATTTCCAGGTCCGCCTCTGAAAGTCCCATGGCCCGGCCGATCCGGACCGAATAATAGGAAACCCGGTCCGAGTGTCCCCGGGTGTATATGTCCTTGGCATCCACCACCAGACGCAGGGCCTCAATGGTGTCCATATAACGGACCCGCAGCTGATCGTAGGTCTTGTTGAGTTCCTCGTTTTTCATATTCACCAGGGAATGGAGAAAGGCGTTGCTCAGGGAAGAGGCCGCCTGGCTGGCATAAATCTCCAGCAGCTTTTCCCCCTGCTCCATGAAGCCACCCCGGTAATCCAGGCTCTCCACGAAAATCACCCCGATGGACTGCAGCAGTTCGTTGTTCAGAGGAAGAATTACCCCCTCCTCAAACTGTACCACCCCGCCGGTCATCCGGGCGTGCCCGATCAGCTCCATCATTTCCGGACTCAGCATATCCATAAAGTCCTGGATGTCCGCCCGGTATCGTCCGATTCCCTTGAAAATACTCTTATGTTCCTGATTGATACCGGTTACATCGTCCACCAGAATGAAAGCATTTTCGCTGTTGACCAGGGGCATGATCTCCGCCAGGATCTCCTCCAGGATGCTGCCCAGGGGCTGCAGCTGGTAGATCTTGGGAACCGCCTGCAGGATCTTGTTGAGACCCTCCTGAAACTTCTTGATGGTCTGCAGCATGGCGATGGATTTAATGCCGGACTCCACCAGCAGGATCAGCTGATCGAATTTGTCGCTCTTCTCGCAGTACCCCTGAATGTCCAGAGCCTTGATGGTCTCCAGAGGGGGGGCCAGCTCCCGGTGCCCGGTCAGCAAAAGAATGTAAAGTTCCGTATTGAACTTACGGATCTCCTCCACCACCTGATCCCCATGGAGGGGAAACATCAGGAAATCGAGAACCAGCAGATCGAAGTGCTCCTGCCGGATCCGCTCAATGGCCCGGATGGGGTCGGTTTCCCCCACCACCTCATATCCCCCCCGGCGCAGCACCACGCTGAGGGTATCGATAATGCCGGGCTCATCGTCCACCACGATGATCCGGTACTCCAACTGTTTTCTGCTGGGTTTTTTCCGCATTCTGACACCCCCCGGACACTGCCGGAACACCAACTGATCAGTTGAATTATACCCCAACCGGCGGGGAATCAGAAGATTCCTCCCCCGGATTTTGGGTTAAATTTCCCCTGTTGCCCGGAGTACCGGGCATCGGGCCGTTATTGTCCGCCTCCCGGGCCGGAGTGGCACAGGGAAGGGAGACAAAAAAGGTGGTCCCCCGGCCAGGTTCCGACTCGAACCACAGGTTCCCCTCAAAGCGCCCCTTGACCGAAGCATAGGACATGTACAGGCCAAGACCGGTCCCCATTTTCCCCTTGGTGGTCACCATCTCCCGGAACAGTCTCTCCTGAATGGGAAGTGGAATTCCCTTGCCGTAATCCCGGAAGGAAAACAGCACCTGGTCCCCCCGGGAAGAAATGGTCAGATCGATTTCCCCCTGGCGCCCGTCATAGGAATGGATGGCGTTAATGATCAGGTTGTCAAAAATCTGCACCAGGCTCCCCACATCCCCCCGGATCTCCAGAAACCGGTCGGTTTCAAACCGGATGTTCAGCCGGCAGTGAAACCGCTTCAGTTCATGCCTCATCAGGAGGTCCACCCGCTTGATCAGTTCGTCCAGGGTGAAGGTCAGCATGCTGGAGGTGCTGAACTGCACCGCCTGTCCCTTCACCGTACTGATAATCTCCGACATATAACTGCAGTGGGGCCGCATTTTCTCCAGCCACTGGCTCATCTCCGCCGCAATTTCCCGGTGGTCCGCCGGGGTCACCTGGGGGTCCCCGATGGAACTGTCGTACTCCTCCACCAGATCCGCCAGACCCTCGATTCCCCCGGAAATGGACATGATGGGGGTTTTCAGGTTGTGGGCGATTCCGCCGATCAGCTGCCCCAGAGAGGCCAGCCGTTCCTGCTCAGTGAGAATCTCATAGTTCTTCTGAATGGTGGTCATGGCCTCCTTCACCTGGGTGATTTCCTTCAGCAAAACAATGGTACTGAAAAAAACGTTGCGGATCATCAGGGGGGTAATCTCCACGGAAAAAAACCGGCGGGATCCCCCCATCTCCAGGCTCCACTCCATGGAACCCCCTTCCCCCTCCCCGGACTTTTCCAGAATGGTCTCCATCAGGGAGCGGGCTTCCGGTGCCAGAACTCCGCTTTCCAGCACCTGATCCAGCCGGTCCTTCCGGCGGATGGGAATCGCCTCCCTGAATGTTTCCGTAAAGGTACGGTTATAATCGGCCAGCACCAGGTTCCGGTCAATCACCAGAAAGCTGTCGGAAATATGATCCACCACCCGCTGCAGGGCGATGGGGGAGACATTAAGGAAATCGTATTTGAAAATCGCCAGATAGAAAAATGTGGTTGTTATGAAGAAGGCAATGGCATTGTGGTAAAAAAAGCCGGGAATCACCTGCAGGGTCAGCAGGATATTGTACCCGAAACTGATCACCATGCCGGATACGATCAGCATGGACTGCCGGGAAAAGAACCCTGCATTCTTTATGCTGAATGTCACCAGATACCCCATGCCCACCATGATGCAGGCATAGGAATACAGGGTATGCACCAGAAAGTAACTGCCCAGGGCCCTGGCCTGGGTCAGGTCCTCATACCGGAGATACCGGTAAAACAGGTGGTGCCGCTCATTGGTAAGAAGCACGACAATGGAAACCACCGGAACCACCCACAACAGCAGGGTTTTCCAGGACAGGCTGATCCTGCTCTGGGAAAAGGTAAGTCCCAGATACAAAATGGCCATGGGGGTAAGGATCAGGCCGATGTAGGAAAGATACACCCAGGCCGCCCGGGTTCCCCTGGCGTACAGATCGTCGTAGGCCAGAAAGATGGCCCCCAGAACCCAGAGAAACACGGAAAACATCAGGAAAAGAAAGGCATAATGAAGCTGGGTCTTTTCCTTCATCCGGAGGACCACATACAGGATATACCCGATAAACACCAGGGACACGTGGATCATCAGAAAACTGACATTTCCAAAAACTGCCGGCATGTGGTTCCCCCCTTCCTACCTTCGTCTTTTTCCGGAACCGGTCAGGAGATCCGCCAGTTCCCGGGTATTGGTCTTCATAAAATAATGGCGTGCGTTGCTGATCACCGTCAGTCTGGTCCGTTCCGCATAACGGTTCCAGAGCCGGTAGCGGATCCGTCCGCCCCGGGTCATCAGATCCTTCTGCCCCACCACACAGTGCACCGGAGTCTTCAGCCTGCCCGGCTGTTTGCGGTGCAGTTCGTAGAACAACTGATAGAAACTGCGGACATCGTGACGGAACATCCGGATCATGTTTTCCAGATAATCGCTTTCCAGCCCCCGGGAGGCCATCCCCAGTCTGCCCAGAAAACCCAGAATGTTCCGGTCCGAAACCAGTTTCCAGGGATCATGGCCGGGCCCCAGCCTTCCCGGATTCCCGGGAGGCACAATGGCCCCCAGATAAACCTCTTCCGGGCTCCGCCCGCTTTCCTCCAGCAGGCGGGCAGTCTCCAGAGCCAGGGCGGCCCCCACACAGTGGCCATACAGAACGATCCGTCCCCGGATCCGCTGCTCTGCCTCCTGTACGATCTGCCGTGCCAGTTCTCCGGCGCCCACCGGCTCCCGGCTGTCCCCGGGATTGTGCCCTGGCAGATCCACACTCCAGACCGCATATTCCTCCGAGGTATCCACCACCACTTCCGCCAGATCCCGGTATATGGTTCCGTTTCCTCCCCCGTAGGGGAAACACAGAATATTTACCGGAGCCTCCGGATGACCGGCCAGACGGATCAGCAGATCCCTCCTGCCGGAATCCTTCTCCTTCCTGGACACCACTTCGGCCAGTTGCCGCAGTACCGGATGCTGGTAGAGGTCCGCAAAGGTAAATCCGTCCCCCAGGCGGCTCACCACGGAAACGGCACTGAGGGAGTCCCCTCCCAGAGCGAAAAAGTGGTCCTCCGGCCGGATCCCCTCAATGCCCAGGACGTCCTCCCAGATCTCCCGGATCCGCTTCAAAAGGGGTGTCTCATCTCCGGAACTTTCTCCCGCCGTGCGGCTTCTGTCCGGCAGCTGTCTGGTGTCCACCTTTCCATTGCTGTTCAGGGGAATCCCATCCAACTGTATGAAATCCGCCGGAATCATATAGGAGGGCAGCGCCTCTCCCAGAAATACCTCCAGCTGCTGGCGGAGAATCTCCCGGTCCGCCACATACCAGCAGATCAGCTGGGTTGTCCCGGCAGAAGTCTCTCCCGGAAGAACCACCACCTGCCGGATACCCTCAAAAAGCTGAAGCCGGCTTTCTATCTCACCCAGTTCAATCCGGTGACCCCGGATCTTCACCTGGCTGTCGATTCTGCCCAGATATTCAATATCCCCCCGGGGATAGAACCTTCCCAGATCCCCGGACCGGTATAGCCGTTCCCCCGGTACAAAGGGACTGGGGACAAACCGCTTTCCGGTCAGTTCCGGGTTGTTCAGATACCCCCGGCAGACCCCGTCCCCGCTGACACAGATCTCCCCGGGTACCCCGATGGGCAGCGGATTGAGATGCCGGTCCAGGATGTATACCCTGGTGGTGGGTATGGGACGCCCTATATTGCTGGCCGGGCGCGCCATATCATCCCCGGTAAGATCCAGCCAGGTCACATGGACCGTGGTTTCAGTGATCCCGTACATATTCACCAGTCTGGTGTCCGGATACCGGCTGTGGAAGGGCTGCAGCAGCATGGGCTTCAGGGCTTCCCCACCGAAAATCACCATCCGGAGCTGCAGAAGGGGATCGTACCGGGTGTCTGCCGACACCAGATGGTAAAAGGCACCCGGTGTCTGGTTCAGCGCACTGACCCGTTCCCGGATCAGCAGTTTCCGGAAAGCAAGGGTATCCCGGGCCGTCTCCCGGGGCACCAGAACCAGAGCCCCGCCATACAGAAGGGCTCCGTACATCTCCCAGACAGAAAAATCAAAGCAGTAGGAGTGAAACAGAGTCCACACATCCTGAGCTGAGAAATCAAAAGGCATCCTGTCATTAAACAGCAGCCGGACCACGTTTCTGTGTTCAATCATAGCGCCCTTGGGCTGCCCGGTGGACCCGGATGTGTAAATTATATACAGAAGATCCTGGGGCCGGTTCACCAGGGAAGGGTTTTCCTCCGCCGGCTCCCCGGTGAGCGGAATGCTCACGTCCACCGGAATTACCGTTCCGCTGTAGAAATCAGGTGCGTCCACACCGGGGCCGGTAAGCAGTATCAGGGCCCGGGAGTCTTCCAGCATAAAGCGGATCCTTTCCTCCGGATATTCAGGATCCACCGGGACATAGGCCGCTCCGGATTTCACCACCCCCATAACAGCAGTCAGCATCTCCGGGCCCCGGTGAAACAGCAGGGCCACCAGGCGGTCCGGGCCTGCCCCTTCCCGGCGCAGCCGGGCAGCCAGCCGGTTGGCCCGGCGGTTCAGCTGATCGTAAGTGACAGACTGATCCTGCCAGCGCAGGGCCACGGCTTCCGGGTTCCTCCGGACCTGCTCTTCAAAAAGTTCAGC
>JAXGWN010000063.1:0-7861 GCA_040773285.1 Bacillota bacterium | reverse complement strand
TCTTCTTCCGGAGTCATCCGGCTCTCCCAGTTCATAACTGAGGCACTTCATGCCGATCACGTTGCCCTGGTCATCTCCCAGAACTTCCACAGGAGAGGTGAGGAACATGGGGGTAACCCCCTCCTCCACAGCGTGTTCATACTCCTCAACCCGGGCGGGAACCTCTTCCTCGGATCTTCTGTATACGATGTAGGACTTCTCGGCACCCAGGCGCAGGGCGGTCCGGGCCGCGTCCATGGCCACGTTTCCGGCTCCGCAGACTGCCACCCGTTTCCCCACAGAAATCGGGGTAGCATGATTGGGGAAGTCATAGGCTTTCATCAGGTTGGTCCGGGTCAGAAACTCATTGGCAGAGTAAACGCCATTGTAGTTCTCTCCAGGAATGTTAAGGAAATAGGGAAGTCCGGCCCCGGTACCGATAAATACCGCGTCGTATCCTTCCTCTTCCATCAGCTCTTTCACAGTGGCAATCTTTCCGGCAATGGAGTTCACCTTGATCTCCACACCCAGTGCCTTGATGGCATCGATTTCCACTTCCACCACTTTCTTGGGCAGACGGAATTCAGGAATCCCGTACATCAGAACGCCACCGGCGGTGTGCAAGGCCTCATAAATGGTAACCTTATGGCCCGCCCGGGCCAGCTCGGAAGCACAGGTGAGACCTGCCGGCCCCCCTCCCAGAACAGCCACCTTGCGGCCACTGGCAGGAGCCACCTCCTGGGTCATGCCACCCTGGGCGATCTGCCAGTCTGCAGCGTAACGCTCCAGACGGCCGATGGCAATGGGGGCCCCCTTCTTGTTCATGATGCAGGCGCCCTCGCACTGGTTCTCCTGGGGGCATACCCGTCCGCATACTGCCGGGAAGGCGTTGTACTGTTTCAGGGTTTTTCCTGCCTCATCCACCCGTCCGGTGGCAATCTCATGAATAAACTTGGGAATATCAATATTCACCGGGCAACCGGGCACACAAAGGGGATTCTTGCACTGCAGACAGCGCTCTGCCTCGGCTACGGCCATCGCCTCATCGTAACCCAGGGCCACCTCAAAAAAGTTTTTATTTCTCTCCTGAGGCTCCTGGTTCGGCATCGGTGTTCTGTTCAGATTCAGACCCATTAGAGCTGCCCTCCTTTACGCTGTTCCCAGACGGCTGCTTCCTTGGCCCGGTAGATATTCATCCGCCTCATGGCCAGATCCCAGTCAATCTTATGTCCGTCAAACTCCGGTCCGTCCACGCAGGCGAACTTGGTCTCGTCCCCCACGGATACCCGGCAGGCTCCACACATTCCTGTACCGTCCACCATAATGGGGTTCATGCTGACCGTGGTGGGCACATTGTAATTCTTTGTCAGCTGGGCACAGAACTTCATCATGATCACCGGCCCGATGGCCCAGACATGGCTTACATTATAGGAGGGATCCTCCAGGATGGTCTTCATCTGGTCGGTTACGAAGCCCTTGATCCCCAGGGAGCAGGATCCGTCATCGGTGGTGATGTACAGTTCGGTGCTGGCTTCCCGCATTTCCTCTTCCAGGATCAGCAGTTCGTCGCAGCGGGCTCCGATAATGGAGATCACCCGGTTTCCGGCTTCTTTGAGAGCCTTGGCGATGGGCAGCATCGGAGCCACTCCGACCCCTCCGCCCACACACAGCACGGTGCCGTAGTTCTCAATTTCCGTAGCCTTCCCCAGGGGACCCACAAAGTCCAGCAGGCTGTCACCTTCTTCAAACGTACCCAGATGCTCGGTTGTATACCCGATCTCCTGGTAAATGATGGTAATCGTTCCGGCTTCCCGGTCATAGTCCGCCACCGTCAGGGGAATTCTCTCGCCCTTTTCATCGGTCCGCAGAATAATAAACTGACCGGCCTCCACTTTTCTGGCCACTTCCGGTGCTTCTATTTTCATCAGCTTAACCGAAGGTGCCAACTCCTTTTTTTCAACAATCCTATACATTTTTCCCCTCCTGAAAATGGTATCTATCTTCCAGCAACCGTCTTTACGCCGCCGGTAACGGCAAAAACTCCACCGGGTATAAGTATAACAGAAAAGTAATACCTTTCACCATATTTTCTGAAAGCCATCTACGGATTATTCATCCTGCACAGGCTCCAATGTGCCATCTGCACCATGGGCGACCCGGTCCAGGACCCCGTTCACCAAAGGAGCCGCCTCATCGTCCCCGAAAGCCTTGGTCAGCTCGATGGCCTCGTTAATGGATACCTGGGGGGGGATGTCGTCCATGTACAGGATCTCCAGGGCAGCCAGGCGAAGAATCGCCCGTTCCGCACTGCCCAGGCGGTCCATGGACCAGCCCTTCTTCAGGTAACGGGTCAGCACCGAATCGATCTCATCCCGGTGCTCAAGAAAAAGACGCAGAGTCTCCTCCAGATAGTCCCTGTCGGCTTTTCCCAGTCCCTTTTCCTCACTCAGCAGTTGTATGGTCAGATCCTTGTCAGTGTTCCCCATATCCAGCTGGAACAGCACCTGAAAGGATGTCTCACGGGCAATTCTTCTCAAAACATGCTCCTTTATGGTTTCCCGCCACGGTAAACCGTGGCTTTCACTTCCGGGTTCAGGGTCGCAGGGTTCTCTCCGGCCAGGGCAGCCAGGTCCCTGCGGACCGCCTCCTCCACCTGTGTGCGGATGTCATCCTCACCACCGGGCCCGGTGATCTCCCCTTCCAGGCTTACCAGCCACTTCCGTCCGGAAGCCCGTACCGAGGCAGCCTTTATCCGCAGGGGAGCCGCATTCGTGGCACTCTGCCAGACCAGATCCTCCAGGGCGCCCAGGGAGATCCGCAGGCGGCCCTGCCCGTTGTGCAGGGTCAGTGGCTTCTTATACAACGGCCTGGTACGGATTTTCCATACCGCCGCATTCAAAAGCAGGGCAGCCCCCAGCAGTCCTGCCAGGGTCAGCCCCCAATGCTCCGTAACTGTTTCCATTACCGGTTTTCCCATCCCCGATTCCTCCCGGGTCTATTCCGCCTCCGGCTTCCGGGGGGCAGCTTTTTTCTCCGCCTTCTCTTTCCGGGGTTTCTCCGGAAACTGAACCCCGTCAATGTTGACGTTAACTTCCCGGACAGAGATTCCGGTCATGTTCTCCACAGAGTTCTTTACACTTTTCTGAACGTTTTCCGCCACCTCCAGCAGCACGCTGCCGTAGGTCACAATGATGGACAGTTCCACCACCGCACCATTTTCCTCCAGGGCAATACGGATTCCCTTGCCCGGAGTCTTCTTGCCTCCGCCGATCAGGGTGGAGTGCTTGGACCCCACGATCTCGGCCACTCCCTGCACTTCCTCGGTGGCAATGCTGGCGATGGCCGCCGCCACTTCCTCGGAAATGCGCACGGTGCCCACATCCTGGATTTCCGTATTGATTTCCTGGGTCTTGTCTGCCATCTCAGTCACTCCTTTTCTCCTGTCCGGAAGGATCAGGCTCTGGATACGTATTCTCCGTTACGGGTATCGACGATCAGTTTGTCTCCGGTATTCACAAACAGGGGCACCTGGATCACCGCTCCGGTTTCCACGGTGGCCGCCTTGGTGACGTTGGTGGCCGTATCCCCTTTCACGCCGGGCTCGGTCTCCACCACGGTGAGAATCACCGTGTTGGGCAGTTCCACCCCAATGGCCTCATCCCCGTAGTACTCCACATTTATGTTCATGTTGTCCTTAAGAAACTTGAGACCATCCCCCAGCTGGGCCTCGCTCAGGTGCACCTGGTCGTAGGTCTCTGTGTTCATGAACACGTACTGGTCCCCTTCCGCATAGAGATACTGCATCTCCTTACGCTCAATATGGGCCTTCTCCACTTTCTCACCGGCCCGGAAGGTTTTCTCCACGGTGGCTCCGGTCCGCTTGTTTCTCAGTTTGGTCCGGACAAAAGCGGAGCCCTTCCCCGGCTTCACATGCTGGAACTCCACGATCTGGAAAATGGCGTCCTCAAACTCTATGGTCAGCCCTGTCTTAAAATCACTTGTAGAAATCATTTTTCTACCTCCATCCTGATGAAAGATTTATAAATTCCCGGGAAGACCGGCTCAGCACCTCACAGCCACCGGCGCTCACCAGAACCAGGTCCTCGATCCGCACCCCAAAGCGGCCCTCCAGGTAGATCCCCGGTTCCACCGTAATCACCATGTTTTCCATTAGCAGGGTCTCCGAGCGGGGGGACACCCCCGGCTCCTCGTGGATCTCCAGACCCACCCCGTGGCCGGTGCCATGGCCGAAAAACCGTCCATAGCCCTCCCCGGTGATGATATCCCGGGCCACCCGGTCCACTTCCCGGGCGGAAATCCCCGGTCTTACCGCCTTAATGGCTTCCTGCCGGGCCCTCTGCACAATGTCGTAGACCCGGATTTCCTCCGGTCCCGGTTCCCCCACATAAAAGGTTCTGGTCATATCGGAGCAGTAATGGCGGACCACACAGCCGAAGTCCAGCACCACCATATCTCCGATCCCAATTATTTTATCAGAAGATACCCCATGTGGTAAAGCAGAACGTTCCCCGGAGGCCAGGATGGTATCAAAGGAGGTACCGGAAGCCCCCAGCCTCCGCATCCTGGTTTCCAGTTCCAGGGTGGCTTCCAGTTCGGTCATCCCCGGCTGCAGCCAGCCGGCCAGATCCCCAAAGACCTGATCGGCCACTGCTGCCGCCTGGCGGATACATTCCACCTCCCCGGCATCCTTCACCATCCGGAGACGGGCCATCAGGGCGTCCGCCGGCACCAGTTCGCCGGAGAGATTATCAGCGGCCATCTGCCAGAAGCGGTGGGAGTCGGCGGCCTCAAGACCCAGCCGGCGAAAACCCTTCAGATCCATTGCCAGTTTTTCCGGCAGCCGGCTTTCATGATCCCGCACCTGAAACCCGGCGCACTCTGCTGCCGCCTGCTCCAGATACCGGAAATCCGTATACAGGATGGATTCACCCCCGGTGATCACCAGGACTCCGGCGGTTCCGGTAAACCCGCTGAGGTAATACCGGTTCACCCCGGTGGAAACCACCAGGGCCTCCAGCCGCTCCTTTTCCATCAGGACCCGGAGCCGGCGGAGCCGCTCACTCATGGTGCATCCCCCGGAAGGCTTCCAGGGCCAACCGGTAACTGTCCGGGCCAAACCCGCTGATCTGCCCGGCACATACCGCCGCCAGCACGCTCCCATGACGGAACTCCTCCCGGGCATGGACGTTGGAGATGTGCACCTCGATCACCGGCACCGGCACGGAAGAAATGGCATCCCTCAGGGCGATGCTGTAGTGGGTATAGGCCCCGGCATTGAGAACGATCCCCCGGATCCCCTCCTCCGGGGCATGGTGGATCCGGTCAATCAGATCCCCCTCACTGTTGGACTGGTAAAATTTCAGTTCCATTCCCAGGGGAATGGCGTAAAGCCTGAGTCCCTCTTCCAGGTCCTGCAGAGTCCAGGTACCGTAGGTTTCCGGTTCCCTTAGACCCAGCCGGTTCAGGTTGGGGCCGTTTACAATCAGATAAGACATGGGATCACCTCAATCTCCACTGACCGTCACCGGACCGGTCAGCACAGAGGCAGACCCGGTGCCGGCGAAAAACTCCAGGTTGTCCGCCACCTCCCGGATCTGTCCGAACAGGTTCAGAAGATTACCGGACACCATGACCCCCCGGACCGGGCCGGCCAGCTGTCCATTGACAATAAGAAGCCCGGAGGCCCCCAGGGAAAAGTCCCCGGTCACCGGATTGGCGGTGTGCACCCCCATCAGGTCGGTGACGTACAGACCGTCGGGCACCGAGGCGATCAGGTCCTTCTCGGACCGTTTCCCCGGCTCCAGAAAGAAATTGGTTATGCCCACCCCGGGGATTCCGCTGTAACCGGAGCGCTGGGCGCTTCCGGTAAAGACGGTTCCGCTGCGGCGGGCCGTATAGGTATTATGGAGAAAGCCCCGGACCCGGCCGGCATCCACCAGGACGTTCCGGCGGGTGGGCAGCCCTTCGGCGTCCGCCCGGGCGCTGACAACTCCTCCCGGCAGAGCACCATCGTCCACAATGGTAACCGCAGGGCTCATGACCTCTTCCCCCACCCGCCCCGCCAGCAGGGATTTTCCCTTCAGGACGTTTTCACCGGAAAATGAAGAGGAAAGTACTCCCAGCAGACTACAGGCGCTGTGGGGGTCCAGGATCAGGGGGATCTTTCTGGTGGCGGTGCTCCCTGCCCCCAGCATTCCCAGAGCCTTATCCGCCGCCCGGATGCCCACAGAGGAAAAATCGAGATCCCCATACCGCCGCTTGAAGTTCATGGCAAAACCGGTCTCCTGCCGGCCTTCTTCCTCGGCCAGCAGGGCGGTGTAGATCCCGCAGTAGGCCGCCTGGCTGGAGACCTCCACTCCCCTGGAACTGACGATGTGGCTCTCCCCCAGCACGTCCTCATAACCGCAGGACTCAATCACCCGGATCCGGGGGTCCCGGCTGCGGGCCGCCTCCTCCATGGCCAGAGTCTGACCGATCTTCTGATCCGCTGAAGTCCCGGCAATCTCGGGATCGTACTCCACCTCCGGATAGGGCATACCGTCCGGAGCCGGCAGTCCTCCAAAATCGTCCTGCCCGGTATAGTCACTGGCGGCCACCGCCGCCCGGGCCGCTTCCAGAACCCCGGTCTCCGTCAGCACGGAGGTATAGGCAAAGCCCATCCGTCCCTGCCGGAACACCCGGATTCCCATACCGGAGGAGGAAGCCTCCTTCAGGGTCTCCACCTCCCGGTTCCTCACTTCAATGCTCAGTTCCCGGGTATGACTCACATAAACTTCCGTCTCTCCGGCTCCCAGTTTTTCCGCCTGGCTCAGGGCATAGCCCGACAGACGGTTCATGGTTTCATTCATCTCCGATCACACCCCCGATCACCAGTTCCGGAATTCTCAGGGTGGGCTGGGCATCGGCCACCGGTACCCCCTGGCCATCCTTGCCGCAGGTCCCGATGGAATATCCCAGATCGCTGCCCACCATGTCGGCCGCCATCAGGGCGTCCGGACCGTTTCCGGTCAGGGTGGCTCCCCGGACCGGGACCGTAATTTCCCCATCCTCAATCAGATAACCCTCGGATACCTCAAAAACGAAATCCCCGTTGGCGGTATTCACCTGGCCGCCTCCCATCCGGGCGGCGTAGATTCCCGTCTTTGTGCTGCGGATAATCTCTTCCGGACGGTCTGTGCCCGGAGCAATATAGGTATTGGTCATCCGCACAATGGGCTTATGCCTGTAGGATTCTCTCCGGCCGTTTCCGCTCAGTCCGATGTCCATCCGCTGTCCGCTGATCCGGTCGGACATAAAACCCCGGAGAATCCCCTGATCAATCAGCACATTCTCCCGGGTGGGAGTTCCCTCATCGTCCACGTTCTGCTGGCCATAGCGGTGATCCAGATTTCCGTCATCGATTACGGTAATCAGGGAACTGGCCACCTGGAGGCCGGTTTTTCCTCCATAGACACTCATGCCCCGCTCCACCAGATCTGCCTCCAGGCCGTGTCCGCAGGCCTCATGAACCATGGTGCCCCCGGCCTCGGCGGCCATAACCACCGGCATTTTCCCGGCCGGGGCCGGGCGTGCCCTCAGCATGGTCAGAGCCCGGTCCGCCGCCTGGACAGCCAGTTTCCCGGTATCCAGGTCCCGGATAAACTCATAACCGGAGCTGGAGCCTTCCGCATCGTAACCGGTCTGTATATTCCCCTTTGCATCCCTGGCCACTGCCTGAACCAGAAAACGGGTCCGGATCCGGTCATCCTCCACATACTCTCCCAGGGAGTTGGCAATCTCCACGTGCTGGGTCACATCCCCGTATACCGCCTTCACCTGAACAATTTTTTCATCCCGGGCACGGCACAGCTGCTCCGCCTGG
>JAXGWN010000062.1:0-7906 GCA_040773285.1 Bacillota bacterium | reverse complement strand
TGGTACCCTCACTGTCCGGCAGGGAAAACCCCGGTGCCGGCATTCCTTCTTTCAGCATATCCATCCTCCTTATTTTCCCAATAGTATTTTAAACTGATCCAGACGGGCATGGGATCCGAATACCACCAGTGTATCGCCTGCCCGCAGATCCTGACTGGGCTTGGGGGCCGAAATCACCCGGCCGTCCCGTTTCAGGGCCAGCACACTGATCCCATGGTTTTCCCTCAGCATGCTGTCCTTCAGGCTGAGTCCTTCCATAGGGCTTCCTTCCGGCAGGACCACCTCCTCCACCCGCACTTCCCGGCCGGTGGAGGTAAGAACTGCCTCCACGAATTCTGTGGTGGCCGGTCTCAGAACGCTCATGGCCGCCCGGTATCCTCCAATGCGGTTCACGTGAATCACTTTGTCGGCGCCCGCCTTTTTCAGTTTCCGGGCGGTCTCCTCCTTGGCAGCCAGGGATACGATGTTCAGTTTCTCTGACAGACCCCGGGCGGTGAAGATCACCAAAAGATTCTCGGCGTCATCCGACATCAGGGAAATCAGTCCCCGGGCCCGGAATACCCCGGCCTCCTCCAGCACATGTTCCTCCGTGGGGTCCCCGGCCAGAATCATACCGTCGGAACCAAACGGCTCCAAGGCCTGCCGGTCCCGGTCCACCATAACAAACTCTGCCCCCTCCTCCCGGAGTTTATGGATCACTTCCTCCAGCATGGGGCCGGCGCCGCACAGAATAATATGGTCCCGGCAATTGTCCAGCATCTTCTTCCTCAGCTTCCTCTCCCTGGTCTCCAGCAGATTGATCTCCAGCAGCGTGCTGATGATCCATTCCCCGGCCAGATAGGTCAGGGCCAGAATGCTCAGGGGAATCATTACCATGGCGAACAGACGGCCGGGATCCGTATCCGGCACGATGTCCCCGTATCCCACGGTCAGAATGGTGATCATGGTGAGCCACAGGGAGTCCAGCCAGGACAATCCTTCCAGGTGGCGGAAACCGGCCACCGACACGGCCACCACCAGAAGAAACAGTCCCAGGGGCACCCCCACCAGCCGGCGGGCATAGCGCTTCAGATTCCCCTCCATGGTATCCCCCTGTCCCCGGTATACGGGACAATTCGCTCCGGATTCCCCTGATTCCTGCAAAAAAGACCGGGGTCATTCCCCGGTCATGAAAAAATTAATCTGTTCAGCATCCAAAAGGCAGGATACCATCTCCCGGGGCTGCAGCTGCAGCCGGTCCAGAGCCTCAAGGCTCAGTGCACTGACCAGCCGGTTTCCGCCGGCCTCCAGCAGCACCTTCCCGGAACGCATGGTCCGGTCCACCCCCAGAATCCGGGCGGGAAAAGCATTGTCCGGTCCTGCCTGGGGTGCGTCTCCCTTCAGCAGGATCAGACTTTCCGGCTTCACCGACACACTGACCCGTGAGCCGGTACAGATTTTTTCCGAACTGAAATATTCCGGCTTAAGCGCCTTAAGCCGGAGATCCCCACAGGAAAGAAAGATCTCCAGATAGTGTTCATGACGGTTCACCCCACTGACCCGGCCTTCCAGATGGTTGTAGCGTTCCCGGAGAATCCGGCCGTCCCGGATGGTGAGAACTTTGTCCGCCAGGATTTCCGCCTCCACTGCGTTGTGGGTCACCATGACGGTCCCAATCCTCCAGTTGCTGCGGAAATGGTAGAACTCCCGGTACAGTCTTTCCCGGGTAGCCAGATCCAGAGCGGAAAATGGCTCGTCCAGAAGAAGCAGATCCGGCTTGCCGGCCAGGGCCCGGGCAAAGGCCACCCGTTGTTTTTCCCCTCCGGAAATCCGGCCCGGCCGGCAATGCTTCAGGTGGGCCACCCCAAAGGCCTCCAGCAGGTCATCGGCTTCCCGGTCACTGCGGGTCTTCTGGGCCAGCGCCAGGTTCTCCCCCACAGTGAGATGGGGAAACAGGGCATAGTTCTGGAACACCATCCCGATGTTCCGGTCCCGGGGCTCCACGAAAACCCCGGAATTTCCATCGTACAGGGTCCGCCCGGACAGACTGACGCGTCCTTCGTCGGGCCTGACCAGGCCTGCCAGCATGTTGAGAAGGGTGGTTTTCCCGGCTCCGGACTCCCCCTGCAGGGCCAGAACCTCTTTTCCCAGTTTAAAGGTGGCATCCACCAGGAATTTATCCAGTTTCTTCTTTACGGCTACCTCCAGCATATCAGGAGTCCTCCCGCCTGCGGTTCATCAGCCAGACCATCCCCAGACTCAGAAAAACAATCAGGCCCATCAGGATGTTGGCACTCCGGTAGTTGCCGGCCTCCACCGCAAAATACATGGCCACCGGAATGGTCTGGGTCCGGCCGGGGATGTTTCCGGCAATCATCAGGGTGGCCCCAAACTCCCCCAGGGCCCGGGCAAAACTCAGTATCATTCCGGTGCGGAGCCCATGCCAGGCCAGGGGCAGGCGGATCCGCCAGAAAATCCGGTTCTCACTGAGTCCCATGGTCCTTGCTGCAGCCAGATATTCCGGATTCACCCCCAGAAGTCCTCCCCGGAGGCTCTGGTACATCAGGGGCAGGGCCACCACCGAGGAGGCCACCACACCGGCCCACCAGGTGAATACAATGGTCTGTCCGGTAACACGGAAAATAAGCCCTCCCAGAGGGCCATTTCTTCCCAGCAGCATCAGAAGTCCATATCCGATTATGGTGGGGGGAAGCACCATGGGAAGCAGAAGCACCGCCTCCAGCCGGTCTTTCCCGGGAAACTGTTTTTCCGTAAACAGCCTGGCCAGAAAAATCCCCAGGACAGTGACCACCACCAGGGCACTGACCGCCACCCTCAGGGATATCAGCAAAGGTTCCCAGATCATAAGGCTCCCTTTCTAACGGATCATCACAAAACCATATTTTTCAAACACTCCGGCAGCCTGCCCGCCGGAAAGCCACTCCAGGAAGTCTTCTGCCTCAGGGATGTTCTTCCCCTGCAGGGTAAGCGCCGCCGGATACAGGATTTCTCCGGATTCCTCCGGAGTGAACCGCTCCGATACTATAACGCCGTCCGAACTGAGGGCGTCGGTGGCAAATACAAATCCACCGGAGGCCTCCCCACTTTCCACGTAACTAAGTACCTGGCGGACATCCTTGCAGATCAGAAGCCTCCCCTGGGGAATCTCCGGGATTCCCCGGGTCTCAAGAGCATTCTTCCCATACCGCCCGGCCGGCACAAATTCCGGATCCCCCAGAGCCACCAGGCCGTCTCCGGCCAGCACCTGTTCCAGGCTTTCCTTCCGGCCGTCCGGAACAATAAAGACCAGTTCCCCGGACAGCAGATTTCTCCGGGTGTCCTCCCTGAGGTGGCCACCGGCCTCAAGCCCATCCATTATAGCAGATGAGGCAGATACAAATACATCCACCGGGGCTCCCTGTTCAATCTGCTTCTGCAGGGTTCCGGATCCGGCCAGGTTCAGACTGACCCTTACCCCGCTTTCCTCTTCATACAGAACCGCCAGTTCCTGCAGTGCACCGGTGAGGCTGGCGGCTGCCGAAACCTGAATTTCTTTTTCCTCCCCGCATCCCCCCAACAGCAGCACCGCCAGCAACAGGGCCATACCCGGCAACCGTTTCATACTTGTTCTCCTCCGTTATTCTTGCGCTGGCATAACGATAGCACAGCCCTGGACCCCCGTCAATAAGAAAGGGCAGCCTGAAATCAGGCTGCCATAAATATCTTTTATGTCTCTACGCCGCCCGCCAGCCGGACACGGGCTCCACCGGAGCCCCTCTGTATCCTCAGGTGGAGGGCGGCAGGGGCTCTGCCGGATCCCGCAGTCCCGGCATACCGGACAGGATCCACAGAATCAGCAGAATGACCACAATCAGTCCCACCCGGTGGTTCATGGATTCACCCCCAGAAGTACCGTTATAACCGCATAGTTAATTTCCGGCTCCACACCATCCGGTGTCTGTCCGTCCACAGACTGCACCAGACAGCGGACCCGGATCTCTCCGCCGGAATCCTCCAGCACCATGGGTCCCCACTGCCCGGGGCCCTTTTCCGGTGCAATTCCGTAGCGTTCAATCCGGTCCCGGACCAGCTCCTGGATGGACAGGCTGCTGAGCATCCGGTCCTCCTCACGGATCACCAGATCCCAGGACTCCGTGATCTCAGCCGTAAAGGTCCGTCCCTCCACGGTCAGTTCCCGGCTCTGCTCTGCACCCCGGTCCCCCCGGGAGCCCTGTAGGGTAAACAGCACATCGAAGCCGCTGACCTCCACCGGCTCCTGAGTGGTCTCCCAGTAGGAGAAATACTGGTTGTCAGGCCGCCAGTATCCGAAGTCCGGAGTGAATCCAAACAGTTCCTCGAACCCGGCCTTGGTATTTTCAAAGTCCTCCGGCAGGGCTTTCAGCTGGTCCACCCGGTGAAACCGTTCGAAGTAGTCCACGATATCATAGACCTGCCGCTGCTGCTGTTCCGTCAGGTCCCCTTCCCGGGGTACCGCCGTACCGCCTTCCAGCCGGCCTGCCGCGGACAAAACGGCCTCAAACCGCTGGTTCTGGCTGGACCGGGACACACTGAAGGCGCTCCCGGGACCCACCACACTGATCACCAGCAGGGCCGCCATGGCTGCCCATATAGCCAGATTGCTCCGTTTGCCGGCCAGGTTCATCCAGATTACGGAAAAGGCAAGCCAGACACCAATCAGCAGCACATAGTAGCGGCGTTCTGTAACCCCATACTGGTTGAGCCGCATCCCGATGGAAATGAACATCATCACCAGCAGGGGAATCAGCGCCTTAATGTACACCCGGGAAAAATTCCGGGCCCAGGGACTTTCCTCCAGCAGGGGTCTCAGAATGAAGACCGTGAGGATCCCCGCCACAGCGGAAAAAATCACCAGATAGGACACCATGCCGGAAGGCCAGGTGGTGGTGATCAGAATTCTGGCACAGTAGATGTACAGGACCAGAGTATAGGCCGTCAGCACCGGAAGAATAATATACAGAAACAGCCCCCGGATGATCCGCCCGAAGTCCTCCTGCCGCATCTCCTCTCCAGGCAGCGGCAGAGCCCCCAGAAAGAACAGGGGGGCAAACACCAGTCCGGACACAATAAACGTGTAGAGATACAGGTTGTTGTTCATCCCGCTCCACAGAAGATTTTCAATGGCAAACAGGATGCTGACCACCCCCAGGGCCAGCACCAGGGTATAGAACCCGGTGACAAACAGCCGGCTGACCAGGCGGACCATATAGATCTCAAAGCCTTTTCGTTCCGGCCAGAAGGGTACAAAGAGAAAGCCCAGCAGGAAGGTAAGGGTGAGAATCAGCAGCCGCACCACCGGCACCATTTCCATTTCCAGGGGAAAGAAAAACCGGTAATACAGTCCCAGAAATCCCAGCAGAGCCGCCATGACCGGAAGCCGCAGCGCCAGGCTCTTTTTCCGGTCCAGCCGCTCCAGGGTCACCTCACCCAGCAGGGTCAGGGTGATGCCCAGACCGCAGATGGCCATAAGCCGGTCCAGCCGGGAGCGGATCAGGGGGGTCATGCGGTCATAGGGAATCTCAATCTGCCAGATCATCAGCCCGGCCAGAATGAAAAACAGGGTCAGGGGCAGGGGAAACCGGGCCAGGGTCTTCAGTACCGTTTTCCCCAGTTCCTTAAGATATTCCTTGTCCAGCCAGCGGGTCAGGGATAGTTTCATGGGTGCTCCTCACTCTTTCTCCGGAGATCCGGACTCCACAGAAGTCAGGCCGTCCAGTTTGCCGGAGATGTCCTCCAGGCGGTCCAGAATCCTGAACATCACCATCACCAGCTCCACGTATACCCTCAGCAGTATGGGACCGGCCAGCAGGGTCAGCATCCCGGCCAGCACCATTGAGCCTCCGCCGTACAGGTACGGGGTGGTCACCCCGCCCACCAGCATCATGATGCCCAGAATAAAGACGATGGCCAGCCCGATGTAGTATACCACTTTCAGCACCACCGGAGTGATCATCTCCTCCAGGGTAAACATTTTTCTGATCATACCACGTTCTCCTCCCCTATTCTCCTGATTAAGACGGTTCACCGGGCCCATTCGTTCCCCGGTCCAGCACCGGCCAGCCTTTTTCCCGGGCCAGCGCCCTCAGTTCCGGATCCGGATTCACAGCCACCGGCTGCCCCACTGCCTCCAGAATATCGCGGTCCCCCATACTGTCCGCATAGGCACTGGAGCGCTCCCAGTCCACCTGCTCCCGGGGATATACCTCCAGCAGCCGGGTGATTTTCTCCGGTCCGCAGATGACCCGCAGGGGCGCCATCAGCAGCCGGTCCCCGGGGCCGAACAACAGCTCCGTGGATACGAAACTCTCCACCGGCAGTCCTTCCAATGCCCCGGTCAGCAGCCAAGCAAATCCCCCGGACAACACCACCACTTTTTTTCCGGAGGCAGCCTCCTGCTTCAGAGCCTCCACCACAGCCGGTTCCAGATGGGCGGCAGCCTCCCGGCCGGCTGCAGCAAAAAACTCCGAGATATCCTGCCGGTCCATTCCCCGGAACATACCTGTGAACCAGTTGACGGCATCCACCCGGAACTGCTGATTGCTGTACCGGGTCCAGGCGGGCTTGTGCCACAGCCAGGCAGCATAAATTTTCGCAGTGGTCCTCAGGCGGATCAGGCGGGGAAGCCCCTGCCTCTTCCAGTTTTTAAGCAAAAACGGAATGGTGTCCTGCCGGAACAGGGTTCCGTCAAAGTCAAAAATGGCCAGTTCCATATTGTCGTCCTTTCCTCCATGTTTTCCCGTTCATCCTAGCACAGCCCCCCACAAAAAAGAAGGGGTCAGGCGACAATGCGCCCTCCCCCCAGTACTTCATCTCTCTGGTAAAACACCACGGCCTGACCCGGGGTCACCGCCTGTACCGGATCCCGGAACACCACCCGGACCCGGCTGTCCCCCAGGGGCTCCAGCCTGGCCGGAACCGCCGGTGAATTATAACGGATTTTCGCCTCAATCTCGAGAGGTCCCTCAGGACGTTCGAAAGCGATGAAATTCAGATCATCCGCCTCCAGTTCCATCCGGTCCAGATCCCGGTAATCCCCCAGGACCACCCGGTTGCTGTCCGGTTCAATCCGCACCACGTATACAGGCCGGCCCAGGGCAATTCCCAGACCTTTTCTCTGGCCCACAGTGTACCGGTGGATTCCCCGGTGGGTCCCCAGCACCTGGCCCGTCAGATCGGTGAACTCTCCCGGCTCCGGGGCCTTCCCGGTATACCTTTCCACCAGGGAACCGTAGTCCCCGTCCTCCACAAAACAGATTTCCTGACTGTCCGGCTTTTCGGCCACCGGCAGACCGAAGCGCTTTGCCAGGGCCCGCACTTCATGCTTGCGGTAATCCCCCAGAGGCATCAGGGTCCGGGACAGTTGTTCCTGGGTCATGGTATACAGCACATAGGACTGGTCCTTGGACGGATCAAGACTCCGGAAAAGTCTCCACCGTCCGGATTCCATGTCCCGGCGGATCCTTCCATAATGGCCTGTGGCCATATAGTCGCAGTCCGCCTTTCTGGCCCGGCTGAGAAACTCTTCGAACTTCACCAGCCGGTTGCACATCAGGCAGGGATTGGGGGTGGTCCCCCCCACATACTGCCGGACGAAATCCTCCACCACGCCGGTGCGGAACTCCTCCTGCATGTTGAGAACGTAGTGGGGAATATCCAGACTGGCGGCCACCCGTCTGGCATCATGGATGTCCTCCAGGGAGCAGCACCCCCCGGAGGTCCGTACACTTTCACTGTAATGTTCATCCGACCAAAGTTTCATGGTGGCGCCGGTTACCAGATAGCCATGGGCCTTCAGCAGGACCGCGGCCACAGAGGAGTCCACTCCTCCGCTCATCCCCAGCATCACTTTCCGGTTCTTCATATATGCCCCTCCAGAGCCTGTCTGAGA
>JAXGWN010000061.1:0-8077 GCA_040773285.1 Bacillota bacterium | reverse complement strand
TTTTTCCTCCGGCGCGTTGTCAATCTGATCGTAGGCTCTGACCTCTGCACCGCCGGCAGTAGCCAGGGTGGAGGTGATGGCAGCCGTCAGGGTGGTCTTGCCGTGGTCAACGTGTCCGATGGTTCCGATGTTCACGTGCGGTTTTGTTCTTTCAAACTTCTGTTTACCCATTTGAATAACCCTCCTTATTGATTCGCATTAAAAATATCAGGCACCCTGGCGCTTGGCGACAATCTCATCCGCAATGCTCTTGGGCACTTCTTCGTAGTGGGAAATCTGCATGGTATAGGTACCACGTCCCTGGGTTTTTGAACGGAGGTCCGTGGCATACCCGAACATCTGGGCCAGGGGCACCATGCTGCGTACCACCTTGGCTCCGGCCCGGTCATCCATGCCTTCGATCCGGCCCCTGCGGGAATTGATATCACCGATCACATCCCCCATGTACTCTTCGGGGACGGTTACCTCAACGCTCATTACAGGCTCCAGGATTTTGGGTCCGGATTTTCTGGCTCCATCTTTAAAGGCCATGGATCCGGCAATCTTAAAGGCCATCTCCGAAGAGTCAACCTCGTGGAAGGATCCGTCCATCAGGCGGACTTTGATGTCCACGGTGGGGAATCCGGCCAGGACACCATTTTCCATGGCTTCCTTGATTCCGGCATCCACCGGTCCGATATACTCCTTGGGAATGGATCCGCCAACAATTTCAGACACAAACTGGTATCCGGAACCCCGCTCCAGCGGCTCCATTTCGATGATGACGTGTCCGTACTGACCGCGTCCTCCGGACTGTCTGGCAAACTTGGCTTCTGAACGGACCGGCTTCCCGATGGTCTCCCGGTAGGCAACCTGAGGTTTTCCCACCACAGCGTCCACCTTGAATTCCCGCATCATACGGTCCACGATAATGTCCAGGTGCAGCTCACCCATTCCGGAAATGATGGTCTGACCGGTTTCCTGATCAGTATGCATCCGGAAAGTGGGATCCTCCTCCGCCAGTTTCTGCAGGGCCACACCCATCTTCTCCTGGTCGGCTTTGGTCTTGGGCTCAATTGCCACGTCGATTACCGGCTCCGGAATGTCCATGGACTCCAGGATAATGGGCGCCTTATCATCACACAGGGTATCCCCGGTGGAGGTATTCTTCAGGCCCACCGCCGCAGCGATGTCCCCGGTCATTACCTCTTTGATCTCCTCCCGGTGGTTGGCGTGCATCTGCAGAATCCGGCCAAACCGCTCCTTCTTGCCCTTGTTGGCGTTGAACACGTAGGAACCGGCTTCCGCGACTCCGGAGTACACCCGGAAGAATGTCAGCTTGCCCACAAAGGGATCCGACATGATCTTAAAGGCCAGGGAGGAAAACGGTGCCGAATCACTGGGTTCCCGGTGGTCCGGCTCTTCTGTGTCCGGGTTGGTTCCCTCAATGGAAGGAACATCCAGGGGAGAAGGCATAAAATCCACCACGGCATCCAGCAACTGCTGAACTCCTTTGTTCTTAAAGGAGGATCCGCAGATAACCGGAATGATGTCCACCGCCAGGGTGGCTTTCCGGATGGCCCGGATGATTTCATCCGTGGTGAGTTCCTCACCCTCCAGATATTTCATCATCAGGTCTTCATCGCTTTCGGCCACAGCCTCCAGCATTTTTTCCCGCCACTCGGCCACAGTATCGACCAGCTCTCCGGGAATCTGGGTTCTTTCACTGACGTTGCCCAGATCGTCCACATAAATAATGGCCTCCTGGGTGATCAGGTCCACAACCCCTTTGAAATTCTCTTCACTGCCGATGGGTACCTGCAGAGGCACCGCGTTGGCACCCAGCCGGTTTTTAATCATGTCCACTCCGTGAAAGAAGTTGGCGCCCATGCGGTCCATCTTATTGATGTAGGCAATCCGGGGGACTCCATATTTGTCAGCCTGTCTCCAGACTGTCTCCGACTGGGGCTCGACACCCGCCACTGAACAAAATACTGCCACGGCACCATCCAGCACCCGCAGGGACCGTTCAACTTCCATGGTGAAGTCAACGTGCCCGGGTGTGTCAATAATGTTGATACGGTGCGCTCTCCATTCACAGGTAGTAGCAGCAGAGGTAATGGTGATTCCTCTTTCCTGTTCCTGGGCCATCCAGTCCATGGTAGCCGCACCGTCGTGTACCTCACCAATCTTGTGGGTACGTCCGGTATAGAACAGAATACGCTCAGTGGTAGTGGTTTTGCCAGCGTCGATATGGGCCATGATGCCTATGTTTCTGGTTTTGTCCAAACTGATTTTTCTAGCCATATTCTTCACCTCAAAAACCAAGCGGACGAGTCCGCTTCAATCTGACTACCATCTGTAGTGTGCAAACGCCTTGTTGGCCTCAGCCATCTTGTGGGTATCTTCTCTTTTCTTAACAGCTCCGCCGGTATTGTTGGCGGCATCCATCAGTTCCGCAGCCAGTTTCTCAGTCATGGTCTTTCCACCTCTGAGACGGGTGTACTTGGTCAGCCAGCGGATTCCCAGGGTCTGTCTTCTGTCCGGTCTTACCTCGATGGGCACCTGGTAGTTGGCACCACCCACACGGCGGGCTTTCACTTCCAGAACCGGCATAATATTGTTCAGAGCCTGTTCAAACACTTCCATGGGATCTTTCCCGGTCTTCTCAGCAATAATATCGAATGCGCCGTAGCAGATTTTTTCCGCCTGACCCTTCTTGCCGTCCAGCATGATCTGATTTACCATTTTGGTAAATACCACACTGCCGTAGATAGGATCCGGAAGGACTTCACGCTTTGGCACTCCTGCTCTTCTTGGCATCTAATTCACCTCTTTTTTGAAATCCAGACTATTTTTTCGGTCTCTTGGTTCCGTATTTGGAACGGGACTGCATTCTGTTCTGTACGCCGGACGAATCCAGGGCGCCCCGGACAATGTGGTATCTCACGCCGGGGAGGTCTTTCACCCGTCCTCCTCTGATCAGAACCACGGAGTGCTCCTGCAGAACGTGGCCGATTCCGGGAATGTACGCAGTCGCTTCGATGCCATTGGTCAGTCTCACCCGGGCAACTTTTCTCAGAGCAGAGTTCGGTTTCTTCGGAGTGGTTGTGTATACTCTGGTGCACACACCTCTCTTCTGAGGACACTCTTTCAGCGCCGGAGAGTTTGATTTCTGCTGAAGACTTTCTCTCCCTTTTCTTACCAACTGGTTAATTGTAGGCATTGGTTTCCCCCCTCTCAATCATTGAAATGGTAAGCAGAGAACGGGTCAATTCCCTGCTCACCGTAGAAATGCAACTCATATATATTATTCACCGATGACCGCTGCTGCAGCCGAACCCACTTCAATACCGCAGGCCCTGCCCAGCTCAGCCATGGTCGTAACCCTCACCACAGGAATATTGTTCTCTTCGCACAGTCTTTTCAGCGGACCGGTTACGTGTTCATCGGCATCATCCGCAACAAAGACCTCCAGAGCCCGGTTTTCCTTAACAGCCTTGGTTGTCTGCTTGGTTCCGATACTGATCTGTCGGGCCTGACGCAGGCGCTCCAGAGACATACGCATCCACCTTTCTCACTATGCAGCCTTGTTAGTTTATCACCCGGAAAAAAAGATGTCAAGCGTCCAGGAAAGCATCCTCGCTGATTTCTTCCTCCGGCTCCACTACGATATTCCTGTACTGCTCGATCCCGGTTCCCGCAGGAATAAGTTTTCCGATCAGCACATTTTCCTTGAGACCGATCAATGGGTCAACCTTGCCCTTGATGGCAGCATCGGTCAGTACCCTGGTGGTCTCCTGGAAGGATGCGGCCGAGAAGAAGGAATCTGTAGCCAGCGAAGCCTTGGTGATTCCCAGAAGCAAAGGAGTAGCCGTAGCCGGCTCACCTCCGGTGGCTTCCGCAATCTCATTGGCCTCCTGCAGTTCAAATTCATTGATGACTCCTCCGGTCAGCAGGGTGCTATCGCCAGGATCCTCCACCTTAACTTTCCGCATCATCTGCCGGGCAATAATCTCAATATGCTTGTCATTGATGTCAACACCCTGCATCCGGTACACTTTCTGCACCTCTTTGAGGATATACTCCTGTACAGCCCGGACCCCTTTCAGTTCCAGCAGTTCATGGGGATCGATGGAACCTTCGGTCAGGGTATCTCCCACCTGCACCACATCTCCGGTTCTCACCTACATGCGGGAAGAAAACGGAATCTGATAACTGGTAATCTCGCCGTCGAGCCCCACCACGGTAACTTCCCGCTTGCCCTCACTGAGTTCCGTGATTTTTACGGTTCCCGTAGAGTTGGAAAGCAATGCCTTTCCTTTAGGCTTTCTGGCCTCAAACAGTTCCTCAACCCGGGGAAGACCCTGAGTGATGTCCTCTCCGGCCACACCACCAGTGTGGAAGGTACGCATGGTCAGCTGGGTTCCCGGTTCCCCGATGGATTGGGCGGCTATGGTTCCCACCGCTTCTCCCAGTTCCACTTTCTCGCCGTTGGCCAGGTTCCGGCCGTAGCATTTGGCACAGACACCATACTTGGTATGGCAGGTGCTGATGGTCCGGATCTTCACCGCCCGGATCCCTGCGTCCAATATCGCCCGGATCAGTTCTCCCTCGATCATTTCACCGGCCGGAACCAGAATCTCTCCCGTCTCCGGATGGTACACATTTTCCGCAGCGTAACGGCCTTCAATCCGTTCCGCCAGAGTCTCGATCACATTATTTCCTTCACGGATCTCCTCCACCAGAATGCCTTTGATGGTCCCGCAGTCGGCCTCCCGGACGATCACGTCCTGGGAAACATCCACCAGACGCCGGGTCAGATATCCTGAGTCCGCCGTTCTGAGAGCGGTATCCGCCAGACCCTTCCTGGCACCGTGGGTGGAGATAAAGTACTCCAGCACCGTGAGACCTTCCCGGAAGTTGGCCTTGATGGGAATATCCATGATCCGTCCGCTGGGGTCCGCCATAAGTCCCCGCATCCCGGCCAGCTGCCGGATCTGCTGCACATTACCCCGGGCTCCCGAATTGGCCATCATGTACACCGGGTTGAACCTGTCCAGGGAACTCATCATGGACTCGGTAACGTCCTCGGTGGCCTGGGACCACAGGGAGGTGACCTTGGTGTAACGCTCATCCTCGGTCAGCAGTCCTCTACGGTACTGCTTCTCAACATCGTCCACTTTATGGGTGGTTTCGTCCAGAATCTCCTGCTTATCCTCCGGAACAATGATATCTGCCACGGAGATCGTCAGACCCGCCCGTGTGGAATACCGGAATCCCAGTTTCTTGACCCCGTCCAGCAGATCGGCCGTAGCCGATGCTCCCAGTTTCTCATAACAGCTGGCAACCATCTGGCCCAGCTTCTTCTTGCCCATCTCCTCGTTATAGAAACCAAGTTCCTCCGGAACCGGAATCTCCTTATTGAAGATCAGGCGGCCCACCGTGGTCTCCAGAAGCTGACCCTTTTCCTTCACCCGGATCCTGGCATGCAGGGAGACCTCATCAAATTCATAGGCCAGCATGGCTTCCGTGTAATCCCGGAATATCATTCCCTCTCCCTTGGCTCCGTCCTTGACCACCGTGAGGTAATAAGCTCCCAGAACCATGTCCTGGGTTGGGGTGGCTACCGGTTTTCCATCCTTGGGATTCAGGATGTTGTTGGTGGACATCATCAGCAGACGGGCCTCCGACTGCGCCTCCAGGGATAGGGGCACGTGCACCGCCATCTGGTCCCCGTCAAAGTCCGCGTTATAGGCGGTACAGACCAGGGGATGCAGTTTCAGGGCCTTCCCGTCCACCAGGACCGGATCAAAGGCCTGGATGCCCAGACGGTGCAGGGTGGGAGCACGGTTCAGCAGAACCGGGTGGTTCTGGACCACTTCCTCCAGCACGTCCCACACATCGTCGTGAACCCGCTCCACCATCCGCTTGGCGCTTTTGATGTTGTGGGCTTTTCCATCATCCACCAGCCGCTTCATCACAAAGGGCTTAAACAGTTCAAGAGCCATTTGCCGGGGAATTCCGCACTGATTCATTTTCAGGTCCGGACCCACCACAATAACCGAACGGCCGGAATAGTCGACCCGCTTACCCAGCAGATTCTGACGGACACGGCCCTGCTTTCCTTTCAGCATATCCGAAAGGGATTTCAGCGGACGGTTTCCCGGGCCGGCCACCGGTCTTCCCCGGCGTCCGTTGTCGATCAGGGCGTCCACCGCCTCCTGCAGCATCCGTTTTTCGTTTCGCACAATAATATCCGGTGCGTGAAGGTCAATCAGTCGCTTCAGACGGTTGTTCCGGTTGATCACCCTCCGGTACAGGTCATTCAGATCGGAGGTGGCAAACCGGCCGCCGTCCAGCTGCACCATGGGGCGCAGTTCCGGAGGAATCACCGGCACCACCTGCAGAATCATCCACTCCGGTCTGTTCCCGGAATTGAGAAACGCCTCGATAGCTTCCAGCCGGCGGGTGGCCCGTACCTTTTTCTGTCCGCTGGCACTTTTCAGGCTCTCCCGCAGTTCATGACTTTCCTTCTCCAGGTCCACCTCAGCGAGAAGCTTCTGGACCGCCTCGGCACCCATCCCTGCCTCAAAGGCTCTTCCATACTTGCTTCTGTACTCCCGGTATTCCGCCTCGGACAGAATCTGTTTCTGCACCAGAGGAGTATCTCCCGGGTCCGTCACCATGTAGGAAACAAAATACAGAACTTTTTCCAGTGCCCGGGGGGATATATCCAGCAGCAATCCCATCCGGCTGGGAATTCCCTTGAAGTACCAGATATGGGACACCGGCGCAGCCAGCTCAATGTGGCCCATCCGCTCCCGGCGGACTTTTGATTTGGTTACCTCCACGCCGCAGCGGTCACAGACCACTCCTTTGTAGCGGACTCTTTTATATTTTCCGCAATGACACTCCCAGTCCTTGGTGGGACCAAAGATTCTCTCGCAGAACAGTCCGTCCTTCTCCGGTTTCAGTGTCCGGTAATTAATGGTTTCCGGTTTTTTAACCTCACCGCTGGACCAGGAACGGATCTGTTCCGGCGATGCCAGGGAAACCCTGATCTTATCGAATTTGTTAGCGTCCAACAAAGTCACTCCCTTCTAATTGACAACCGGCGGGATTATTCATCGTCGTCCTCAAGATCAATCTCCAGGAACTGATCGGTAAATTCCGTATCGCTCTCGTTCAGGTGGAGATCGTCAAAAATGGACAGATCCACTGCCTCGTCATCGTCAGCAGTCTCCTCTGTTTCGGAGTTCTGGCTCACGTGCTCGTTGGAGAAACTCAGGGAATCCTCTTCGCCATCCTCATCGTCATCGTGCAGTTCAATTTCTTCGTTCCAGCGGTTCAGGACTTTCACATCCAGCCCCAGACTCTGCATTTCCTTGATCAGAACCTTAAAGGACTCCGGTACACCAGGTTCCGGTACGTTGTCCCCTTTGACGATGGCCTCGTAGGTTTTCACCCGGCCCACCACATCGTCGGACTTCACCGTAAGGATTTCCTGCAGGGTATAGGCGGCGCCATAGGCCTCCAGGGCCCAGACCTCCATCTCCCCAACCCGCTGTCCACCGAACTGGGCTTTTCCTCCCAGGGGCTGCTGGGTTACCAGAGAGTACGGACCGGTGGAACGGGCGTGAATCTTGTCGTCCACCAGGTGGTGGAGTTTCAGCATATATACGCAACCAGCGGTTACCTCATTATCAAATGGCAGACCGGTTCTTCCGTCATACAGAACCGTTTTTCCATTATCCTGCAGGCCCACTTCCTCCAGCCATTTCCTGATGTCCTTTTCCGACGCCCCGTCAAATACCGGGGTGGCAATTTTTTCGCCTTTCAGTTTGGCGGCCATACCCAGGTGACACTCCAGAACCTGTCCGATGTTCATCCGGGAGGGAACCCCCAGCGGATTCAGAACGATATCCACCGGCGTCCCATCCGGCAGAAATGGCATATCCTCTTCCGCCAGGATTCTGGAGATAACCCCTTTGTTTCCGTGTCGTCCGGCCATCTTGTCCCCAACGGAGATCTTCCGTTTCTGGGCAATATAGACCCGGACCAGTTTGTTGACCCCTGCCGGCAGTTCATCACCGTT
>JAXGWN010000060.1:0-8096 GCA_040773285.1 Bacillota bacterium | reverse complement strand
GGAGTCGACTTGGCGCTGGCATGGGGATCAAAAATAAAGAGATCCGCCTTCTTGCCGGTCTCCAGGGATCCGATCTCCCCTTCCATCCCAATGGCCCGGGCACCGTCAATGGTGGCCATCTCCAGCACCTTCTCCGCCGTTATGATGGTGGGGTCCTGGTGGTACACCTTCTGCATCAGGGCAGCCAGCTTCAGCATCTCGATCATGTCGTTGGAGTTGTTGGAGGCAGCACCGTCAGTGGCCAGCCCCACGGTCACCCCGCATTCATTAAGCTTCGGAATGGGGGCCACTCCGGAGGAAAGATACATGTTGCTTCCCGGATTGTGGGAAACCCGGGCATCGTGGTATTTCAGCATCCGGATGTCCCGGTCGGTGAGATGAACGCAGTGGACCAGCAGACAATCCGGCCCAAGAATTCCGTAGGAGGCCAGGGTGTCCGTATCCGGCATACCATGGATCTCCTGACTGGCCTGGCGATCAAAGGGGGTCTCAGAGCAGTGCACCGTAAGACCGGTTCCGTACTCCCGGGCGGTGTCACGGCTCCACAGCAGCATCTCTTTTGAGGAAAGCCAGACCGCCGCCGGCGCCAGCCAGACCCGGATCCGTCCATCCTCGGTATTGTGGTAGGTATCCAGCAGCCGGAGAATATCTTTCCGTATGGCCTCCGGCTCCTCGATCATGGCCAGGGGGGTTCCGAACTGTTCCCCCACATCGGTATAGCCCCGGCCCAGGATTCCCCGGACCCCGGTGGTCCGGAAGGCCTCGATGGCCCCGTCAGACAGCATGGGAGAGGACTGGGCATGCATGTAATCCAGAATGGTGGTGGTCCCGCTGTGGATGTTGTCCAGACAGGAAATCATGCCCCCATAATACACCGCTTCCCGGGAAATGGTGGCGGCGCTGGGAAACATGCACTCCACCAGCCAGTCAGACAGCACCCGGTCATCCCCCAGGCCCTTCAGCAGGCTCTGGAACATATGGTTGTGGGTGTTGATGAGACCCGGAAACACAATCTTTCCGCTGGCATCGATCACCCGGGCAGCCTCCGGGTACCTGGCGCTCAGAGCCAGGGTGTCCCCGATGTCCACAATCCGGTCCCCCTGGATGGCCAGAGCCCCGTCCCGGAGAATCTCCCGTTTGGCATTCACCGTCACCACGGTGGCGTGTTTAATAAGAATGTCCAGCATTGTTTACCCTCCACTTGTATATACATGTTTTACTTCATAATACAGGAAGCAGGGTTGGCAGTCAAACCCTCAATTTTCCCCACCGGGCCGCCGCCCCTGACGGATGGCCAGGGCGGAGCGGAGCATCTGGGCGGCCTGGGTTTCCACCCCTTCGATGTTTCCCTGGCCCCCCAGCATCCGGGCAATCTCTTCCCGGCGGCTTTCCCCGTCCAGACGGGTTACCCGGGTGGTGGTCCGGCTGCCATCGAAGTGCTTCTCAATCCGGAAATGTACATCGGCAAAGGAGGCCAGCTGAGGGGAATGACTGACACAGAAGACCTGCTTCATCTCCCCCAGCCGGCTCAGGTTTTCCGCCACCGCCACGATGGCCTCTCCCCCGATGCCGGTATCCACCTCATCGAACACCAGAATCCCGGTATCGTCGGCATCCGCCAGAATCACCTTCACCGCCAGCATCACCCGGGAAATCTCCCCGCCGGAGGCGATCCGGGCCAGGGATGCCAGTCCCTCTCCCGGGTTGGGAGCAAAAAGAAACTCCGCCCGGTCGGTTCCCTGGGGCCCCGGCCGGTCCTGATCCAGGGAAATCTCCAGCCGGGCCAGGGGCATGCTGAGATGTTTCAGGATCTCTGAGATCCGCCGGCCCAGTTCCCCGGCCGCAGATCTCCTCCGGCCCCCCAGTTCCTCCGCCAGCAGCAGGTACTGCTGCCGGCAGGCATCCTCCCGTTTCCGGCGTCTTTCCAGTTCCTCCTCCCGGTCATCCACCAGGGCCAAACGGTCTGCTGCCTTCTGCCGGGTCTCCAGAACCGCCTCCAGGCTGCCACCGTATTTCTTCCGGAGAAAACTAAGGGCCGCCAGACGGTCCTCCACCTGGGCCAGGCGGCCCTCCTCGAAGTCCGGATCGGTGGCCCGGACCCTCAGGTCCCGGGCCACTTCCTCCAGCAGCCAGTAGGTTTCCCTCAGGGTTTTTTCCGTTTCCTCCAGGGAACCGTCAAAGCGGGCAGCCTTTTCCAGAAGCCCGGCCGCCCCATCCAGGGTTTCCAGGGTTCCCCCGGCACCGGTAAGACTCTCATAGGCACCGCTTATCCCCTGGAAAATGGACTCCAGGTTGGAGAGCCTGCGTTTTTCCAGTTCCAGTTCGGTGTCCTCCCCGGGCCGGGGATCTGTCCGTCCGATTTCCTCCACCACGAAGCGGAGGTACTCGGCCTCCCGGGCAGCCTCCTCCAGGGAAGAGTCCAGTTCCTTCAGCTCTTCTTTCGCCTTTCTCCAGGCATCCCAGGCAGACCGGACCTCCTCCTTTTTCTCCCATAGCTCCCGGCCCCCGAAGTTATCCAAAAGTTCCAGTTGCCGGGCCGGGTTCAGCAGGGCCTGCTCCTGATTCTGGCCATGGATGTCCATCAGGAGGGTTCCCACCGCACTGTACAGGGACAGCGGCACCATTTTTCCGTTGATCAGGCAACGGTTTTTCCCCGTCCGGCTGATTTCCCGGCGCAAAAGTACCGCTCCGTCCTCCGGTTCCGCTCCCAGTTCCTCCAGCCGGGAATGAATGCTGCCCGGCTCCAGGGAAAAGAACCCCTCCACTGAGGCGGCATTCTCCCCCCGGCGGATCAGGTCCGCTGAGGCTCTTTTCCCCATGAGAATTCCCAGGGCGCCGGTCACAATGGTTTTTCCCGCACCGGTTTCCCCGGTCAGAAGGTTCAGGCCTCCGGCCGGTTCCATGGACACATTGTCGATCAGGGCAAACTGCCGAATCACCAGCTGTTCTAACATACTTCACCTCTACCTGATTTTCTGGGCTATTTTTTTCAGCAGGGACTGAATCTTCTTTTCGTCCCGGGCAATCACCATCAGGGTATCATCCCCGGCGATGGTCCCCATAATCTCCTCCCAGCGGGAGTTGTCCAGCACCGAGGCCACCAGCTGGGCGGATCCCGGGTAGGTTTTGATCACCAGCAGATTGCCGGCGCTGTCAATACTGACGATGGAATCCCGCATCACCCGCTCAAACCGGGTCAGGGCCCTTCCGGCTGCAGACTGCATGGGAAGGATGTATTTGTGGCGTCCCTGTTCGTCCACAGTTTTCACCAGACCCAGTTCTTTGATGTCCCGGGACACTGTGGCCTGGGTGATCTCGAAATCCATCTCCTGCAGTCTTCTGGCCAGTTCGGTCTGGGTCTCGATGTTTTCCCTGGTGATCAGTTCCAGGATGGCCTGCTGCCGCTCACTCTTCACCGGATACTCCTCCTTCAATTTTTTGTATGATCACCGGATAGGGACTGTGATTTTTCCGGTTGGGAAAATCCAGGACCACCACGTCGAATACATTCTGGTCCAGTCCCCGGATAAATCCCCCCAGGGCCAGAGCCTCCCGGGCGCCGGGAGGGTGCCCCGGGTACACGGTCAGGCAGACCGCACCACCCGGAAGGAGCAGTTTCAGGGCCTGGGACAGGGAACTGAGGGTGCTGTCCGCCCCGGTGCACAGAGTTTTCTCTCCGCCAGGAAGATATCCCAGATTATAGACCACCAGTTTCACATCCGTAAGCCCGAGACTCTCCATCCGGCTATGATCCAGGCAGAGAAGCTGCACCCGGTCTTCCATACCGTTTTCCTTCAGGAGACGTCCGGTCCTCTCCAGGGCCTCCTGCTGAATGTCCAGGGCCACCACACGGCCGTCTTCCCCCACCAGACGGGCCAGCCACAGGGTATCCCGGCCATTTCCGGCCGTGGCGTCCACCACCGTGTCTCCGGGGAGAATCAGGCGGCCCGCCAGATCCTGCACCACGGACAGGGCATTGAGGAACAGACGCTCAGGCATTTCTTCCTCCGCTGCTCAGTTTCTCATGGAGCACATCAAAAAAGGAACGGTCCCCGAATTTAACAAACCGCACACTCCGGTCTGATTTTTTTACCCGTACACTATCCCCCACCCGCATTCTCACCCCGGTCTGGCCGTCAGAGGTGAGCATCACCTCGCTGGAACTTTTGGTCAGTTCCACCTCAACGAGGGCGTCCGCGGGAATCACCATGGGCCGGGAGTACAGGGTATGGGCGCAGATGGGTGTCAGGATCATGGCGGAAAAACTGGGCACCACAATGGGTCCCCCCGCTGACAGGGAATAGGCGGTGGAGCCGGTGGGAGTGGCAATGATCAGGCCGTCGGCGCTGTAACGGTCCACCTTCTGGCCGTCAATCCGTATCTCGATGTCTACCATCCGGGCAAAGGCGTCCTTACTGACCACAGCATCATTGAGGGCCAGATATTCCTCCAGAACCTCACCATCCCGGACCAGGCTGACATCCAGCATCATACGGTCCTCCACCCGGTACTCACCCCTCATAAAGCGCTCCAGCCCCTCATGGAGATTGTCCATCTCCAGACTGGTGAGAAAGCCCAGATGTCCCAGGTTGATCCCCAGCAGAGGAACCTCGAGACCGGCCAGCACCAGGGAGGCATGGATCAGGGTTCCGTCCCCTCCAAGAACCAGGATCAGGTCCAGACCCCGGAAGGAATCCCGGACATCCTCCATCCCCGTGGTCTCCAGACAATAAATGTCTCCGGGGCAGACCACCTCCACCCCTTTATTCTCCAGCCAGTCCATCAGCCCGCTCTTCAGTTCCAGGGCCTGGGGTTTCGTTTCGTTTACCAGTATTCCGAATCTCATCTGACACCTCGAAAGTTTTCTAGTCTGCCCCAATTATAGCAGAAACCGCCGTTTCCGGCGGTCCGTATTGTATGTTTATGCATTCTTAACTGTATTTTTTCAAAGAAATGCATCCGGGGAAACGGATGCATCCCCATGATCATAGACCGGGACCGGAAGGTTCCTGTACCGCTTCAGTTGCCGCTGCCGGGGAAATCAATGGAATCCTCCATTACGAAAAACTGCAGTGCCTCCTGAACGGTGACAAAGGGGTACTGATCGCTCCATCCGGAAGATCTGCTTCTTTCCCCGGCTGTGACCATGGGGTACTGAAGCCGGCTCATCTGATGGGTATAGTTCACCCAGGAACTGATCATCCAGCCCTCCCGGATCTCCTCCACTCCATACGAAACGTATCCCCGGTGCCGCTCCCCTTTTCCCGGCAGGGAAAACTCCGCCAGAATGTCCTGTGTTTCCTGTACTCCCCACAGCAAGGTGTCCTGCGGATAGTATTCCCCGGAAAGGCGGTGGAAGGGCGAGGCATAGACCGTGCCACCATTTTCAAAAAGCACCCGGCCGGTCATTTCCCCGGCAGCAGCCCAGCCTTCACTTTCCTGGTAGGCCGGCCAGATCTTTAGCGCCTCCGTTGCAGCGGAGTCCGGCGTATCTCTCCAGAAAAAGTGATGGAAGATTTTCCAATGCGGTCTTTCCCCCGGAATTTCCACGGCCACACTGCGAAGGTGCAGTTCCGGAAGAACCCGGACTGTTCCGGCGGTGTTTCCCGCCCCCTGATGATCCACGGCCACCACCTTGAGCGCATCCCCCACAGACAGGAGGTCCCTCTCCGAAAGATCCTTCAGGGCTTCCTCCGGATAGCCCAGGTTCAGGAGTTTCTTTTCCGCCTCTATCATTTCCTGGTTCCGGACGGGCTCCTGCACTGTCCAGTCCATGGGATAGCTGCCAAAAAAGATGGAAGCCCCCAGGATCCCGGTCAGGAGAACCGCCATGAATCCCATGATCAGACTCCGGTCCGGAACAGAGGCCTGTGCACCGCCAGGGGCATGCCCCTTTTCCTCCACCGCCACAGAGAAACGGTACAGGCTCCGTATGGCCACAACATAGAGAAGCACCATCAGGATCCAGAGGATCAGGCTGCTGATCTGCAGCAGTGCCAGGATGAACATCGCCACGGTCCAGAGAAGCACTCCTCCGGCACCGCCGGTGTCTTCTGCAGCACCAGACTCTTCCCTGACCTCCGCTGCAGCTCTCCAGAGGAAGAAAAGCAGAAGAATCTGCAGAAGCGGCCCGGCAACGGAAAGCACCGTTCCCGGAACAGAATCGGATACCACCTTCCGGTAAACCGTGGCATTGAGAATCAGGACCGGGACCAAGGCAGTCACCCTGAGCACCACGATCACCCAGCAGGCTCTGAACCATCCGTTTACCCTGCGCAGGGTCCGGAAGCCCAGCAGAAGAAGCATCAGGCCAATGAGGGGAAGAATATGGTTCAGGGCCAGAAAGTTCAGTGTAAATGCACTGAGCACCAGGCCGGTGAGAATGCGGTCCATGGATTCCCGCCATGGGCTCCTGTCCCCGGGCACACGGACTTCAGGCGCTTCGGATACCCCACTCCCCGTCTGTTCATTGCCGGCAGATACACTCATTCCATTTCCTCCCTTTCCCCTGATCCGGCGGGTCTCCATCTCTCTGCCGGAAGCACTCCGGACCTGATTCCCGCCCTGTTATATATTATATACGTATCTTCATGCTGAATGGGTTCCGGAAAATAATAAGCCGGGGAAACACCCTTGTTGCGGAACATGACCGGGCCGCAGGATCATGCTGTCCTGCGGCCCGGTCACAATTTCCGGATCCAATCTGAAACGGATCCGGTACTACTCCTCTTTCAGAAGTTCTGTGGCCCGGCCCAGATCCCCGGGGGCCACCAGCAGTTCGGTTCCCAGGCCTCCGGTTCCGGCAGTATAGAGCCTCATCACCTGGGCATCGTCCTGCAGGTTTTCCAGATAAGGAATGTCCGCCCCCTCCAGCAGGGATTTAACCACCAGCAGTTCCGCATCGGTGAACCGTCCGAGACTTGTCCAAGGTTCCATAGTATCCTCCCGGCCTAGCGGCCTTTCTCCCCGGATTTCCGGGGGGTCACATCCACCTGGCGCACCGTTCGTGCCGACAGGTCCACATTAAGAAGGGTCCGCCCCGGATAAGCCCTGGCCAGGCTGAGCCATTGGGCCGGGTCCCGGGATGAATCCTTCCCCCGCCGGTAACGGGCCACTACCGGATAGTACCGTAGGCCTCTGGCCGCCGTCAGGTCAGTTTTCAGGGTCCGGCTGCGGTTTTGCCCCTCCTGGCGGATCTCCAGACGGATGGTCCGGCCAGGACCTCCGTACCGGTAGCCCTGTTCCTCCAGCAGTTTCAGGGCAGCCACCTGCTTCCGGCCCGCCCCGGACAGAAAACGGCTGCGGCGGAATCTGTGGATCAGCCGGAGGCTTCCCCAGGACAGGAAAAGAAAGGCAGCAAGTCCCCAGATGATAAGGTCCCGGCCGGTCATGAGCGCTTAAGCCTCCCGGCCTCCTCCACCACCGGATCCACCGGTGGTTCCGGCGCTCCGGGATCCTCTGGACCGCTTCCCAGGTAAAGGAGATACTCTACGTTTCCCTTGGGACCGGTCACCGGGGAATAACTGAGCCCCAAGAAAGAAAACCCTTCCTGGCGGGCCTGTCGGATCACCTCCCGGATCACTTCCCGGTGTACGGCAGGGTCGCTGACCACACCGTTTTTCCCCACCCGGTCCGGGCCGGCCTCAAACTGGGGCTTGATCAGGGCCACCATCCGGCCATCCGGTTTCAGCAACTGCCGGGCCGCCGGAAAGATCCGGGACAGGGAAATAAAGGATACATCGGTTACCACCAGATCCACCGTCTCCCCCAGACTCTCCCCGGTCAGATACCGTGCATTGGTCCTTTCCAGCACCACCACCCGGGGATCCTGCCGCAGGCTCCAGGCCAGCTGACCATACCCCACATCCACCGCATAGACCCGGGCCGCGCCCCCCTGCAGGCACACATCGGTAAAACCTCCCGTGGAGGCTCCCAGGTCGGCCACCACCAGGTTCCTCAGGTCAAGGCCAAAAACCTGCACCGCCTTTTCCAGTTTCAGTCCTCCCCGGCTCACATAGGGCTGGTCCTGTCCGGTGATCCGGATGGAGGCCTCCGGAGACACCATGGTTCCCGGCTTGTCCACCACTTTTTCCTCC
>JAXGWN010000059.1:0-8137 GCA_040773285.1 Bacillota bacterium | reverse complement strand
GATTTGAACACAAGGGCAGTAAGAAGCCCGATGGGACCCGGTCCCACCACCAGGACGGTGTCCGCAGGAGATGGTTTCAGCATCTCCACCGCATGGACCGCACAGGCCAGAGGCTCGGTCAGGGCAGCCGCCTTCAGGCTGACCCCATCCGGCAGTCTGTGGATGTACTGGGGTCTTACCAGCACGTATTCCGCGAAGGCGCCGTCATGGTCAAACCCGATGGACTCCCGGCTGGCACACAACTGGTAGTCTCCCCGGAGGCACTGTTTGCAGACGCCGCAGGTGGACCAGGTGTGTTCCACGGTGACCCGCTCCCCGGGGGTGAATCCCTCCACCCCTTCCCCCAGTTCCGCAATGGTTCCGCTGAACTCATGCCCGGAGGCATAGGGGCCCGGGACGATAAATACCCCCCGGTACATATGCAGGTCGCTGCCGCAGATTCCGGCATAGGCCACTTTGATCTTCACTTCTCCGGGGCCGGGTACCGGCTCCGGTCTTTCCTCGATTCTCCAGGCTTCTGCCCGGTCCTCATATCTTACCAGTGCTTTCATATGTGCCTCCTTAAATCTCATTCAGAACTTCCGGATGGGCTCCGGACAGGGTAGTCTCCACCAGGCGTTTTCCCGCCTCAAAGGCCTGCTGCCACACCGGATGAGTCTCATCCACCCGGTCCCAGGTGGTGTAGGGAACCAGAATCTCCTCTGCAATGTATCCATTGATGTCGTTAAGACACAGGGATGTGACCCGCCGGTGACTGTCAAAAATTTCCGGGCCCATTCCTCCGCTGACCGCCACCATGATGCCGGGCTTTACCTTTTTCAGGATGCTGCCATAGGCCAGTTCACGGGTGGCGGCGTCGTGGCGGACCACCTCCACGAAGGGGTAACAGCGGTCCACAAACAGTTTGTACAGACTGGTGATGTCCCCGTAGAAGGTGGGGGTTCCCAGCACCAGTGCGTCTGCCCGCAGAATGGCCTCATGGAGTCTGTCCACATCGTCATCCTTCAGGATGCACTTGTGGGTGGTCTCGCAGACCCGGCATCCGATGCAGGGCTTGATCCGGTAATCCCCCAGATAAACCAGTTCGGTTTCAGCCCCGCATTCCTGTGCCCCGGCCAGCACCCGTTTAATGGTGCGGGCGGTGTTCCCGTCCTTGTGATGGCTTCCGCAGAAGGCTACCACTCTCATTGTCCCGCCTCCTTCTTTTCATGCAGCCGGGCAAATACCGGAGCCATGGCCCGGTCCAGTTCCCGGTAGGCACCCAGGATCTCCCGGTATTGCTGAGCCACGGAGGGATCCGGCCGGCTGATCTCCACCGGTCCCATCCATACTTCCTCCAGTTCCCGGAATCCCTGAAAGTCCCCCAGGCAGTATCCGGCAAAGTAGGCAGTGCCCAGAGCGCCGTCCCCCTTGGGGTACCAATACACGTCCATCCCAAACACATCGGCAAAAATCTGCCGCCACAGTGAACTGGCGGCTCCGCCTCCGGTTATGAGGAGCCGGGAAGGGCTCTTCCCGGAGGCGTCCACACTGTCCTTCAGGTTCAGGGCCACCGCCTCCATCAGGGCGCGGTAGATGTGAATCCCGGTGTGGGTGGGGGTCAGTCCGAAAAACACACCCGAGGCCAGGGGATCGGCCTCCGGAGTCCTTTTTCCCATAAAATGGGGAAGAACCATCAGGCCGTCCGCCCCGGGTCCGATCTCCCGGGCACCGGCCTCCAGTTCCCCGAAGGAATGCTCCGTCCCGTCCAGCTGGAGACCGTACCGGTACCAGCGGATCAGTTCACCGCCGGTCAGGGTGTTGCCGGCAAAAGTGAGCACCTCGGGATCAAAGATCCCGTTGGGTGCCACCTGATCCATCTCCCGGGCCAGGTGCCACACGGTGGCAGCCGTTCCCAGATAAATCATGGCGTCGTTTTCCCGGACTGCGGCAGTGCCCAGCAGACTGGCCAGGGAGTCGCCGTTTCCGGCAAATACCGGCACCGGAACCGTAAGTCCCAGCTGCCGGGCCAGATCCTCCCGGACCGTTCCGGCCAGGTCTCCCGGCTCCAGCACTTCGGGGAGCATATCAGGATCCAGACCCATCTGACTCAGCAGATCCCGGTTCCATCCGGATTCCCGGGAAAAGATTCCCCGCCCCATCAGCCCGGCGATGTCAGCGTCTGCGGTGGCCCGGCCGGTCAGCCGGTACACCAGAAAGGAGTGTGTTCCCAGAATCATGGCGGTCTTTTCATACTGCTGCGGCTCATGGGTCTTCAGCCAGAACCATTTGGGCACCACATCCTGCATATTGAGGGAAAGTCCGTGACGGCTGTTCAGTTCCCGGCACTCCCGCACTGCCCGGTTGTCCCGGTACAGGATGGCGGGACGGACTGCCCTTCCCGCCTGGTCCAGGGGGACCAGGTTGGGTACCATGCTGGTGATATAGATCCCCCGCAGACTGTCCCTGGCTCCGGAAACCTGTTTCAGGGCTTCCCGCAGCATAAGGTCCACGGCGTCCCACCAGATTTCCGGATCCTGCTGGGCCCAGCCGGGATGGGGCTGGCCGATGTCGTAGGACACCTTCCGCTGGTACAGGATATTCCCCCCGGCATCCGCCAGGATCCCTTTCAGACCGGAACTGCCCACGTCCAGTCCCAGATACATTCGTTCCCTCAAGAAACTGCCTCCTTCTCCCCTTACGGGGATGTAATCGGTTTCATCTGTGATATAATGAATTACCGGCCGGCGCATGCCGCCTGTAACCGGTTTCATCCATATTCTACCATACCTCCGCCGGCTTGTAAATCCACCGATTCAATTCCGGTTCCGGCGGGAGAATCCGAGGTGTATTATGAGCATAAAAATACGGGACATCGCCCGGGCAGCCGGGGTTTCCACGGCCACCGTCTCCCGGGCCCTGAATCAGCCCCATCTGGTCCAGCCGGAAACCAGGAAACGGATCCTTGCGGTGATCGAAGAGGCCCATTACGTGCCGAACCCCCTGGCCAAGGCGCTGTCCACCGGACAGACCAACCTGGTGGGCATGGTCCTGCCCACCCTCACCAACCCGGTGTTTGCCCAGATGGCCGAAGGGTGCCAGCAGGTGCTGGGGCTGCACCAGCTGAACCTGGTGACCCTGATGGGCCAGCGGGACAACCAGAACGAACTGGATGTGCTGCGCAGCATGGACCAGCGCCAGCTGAAAGGGTTCATTATTTCCGGGTCCGCCTTCACCATGGACAACTACCGGGAAATACTCGATTCCCTGCAGATCCCGGCTGTCATCATGGAGAATCTTCCGGAACCGGCCGGCCACCCCTGTGTGTACTGCGATGACAGCCAGGGCTTCCGGAATCTGGCCCGGCGTCTGCTGGAGGCCGGGCACCGGCACCTGGGCATCATCTCCGGGCAGCCGGGATTTCTTGACACCCGCCGGAGACTGGCTGCCCTGGATCAGGAACTGGGTCCGGAGTCAACGGATATCCGGGTCACCCGGGAAACGGCCACCTACGGTTCCCTGGAAAGTGGCCGCCGGGCCATGGAACGGCTCCTTCAACTTTCTTCTCCCCCCACCGCCGTGATCTGCCTCAATGACCTGCTGGCCCTGGGGGCTCTAAGAGCGGCCTGGGAAATGAACGTATCCGTCCCCGGACAGGTGTGTGTAACCGGCTATGACGACATTCCCATGGCCGCCTACTCCTCCCCGGCCCTGACCACCATCCATGCCCCCAACCTGGAACTGGGCCGTCAGGCGGCCCGGATGCTTCTGAAACGGCTGGAAACACCCACGGAGTCCCCAGAGCCGGTGATCCTGCCGGTGGAACTTATGGTCCGCCAGTCCTGCCTGTAAACGCAAACAGTCCCGGCATCCGCCGGGACTGTTTCCTATTTTCCCTCTTCCTGGCCCGGGTTTCTCCGGTCCAGAGGAATGTAGCGCTGCCGTCTGGCCACGCTTTTGTAGGCCGGCCGTATGATCTTTCCGGCGTTGACCAGTTCCTCAATTCTGTGGGCACTCCAGCCCACAATCCGGCTCACCGCAAACAGCGGGGTGTACAGTTCCTGGGGAATCCCCAGCAGCCGGTACACCAGACCCGAATAGAAATCCACGTTGGCACTGACCCCTTTGTAGATTCTTCTTTTGGAGGCAATTACCTCCGGGGCCAGCTTTTCCACCCGCTGGTACAGTTCATACTCTTTCTGCAGGCCCTTCTCAGCGGCCAGCTGTCCCACATACTGACGGAACACCTCGGTCCGGGGATCAGAGATGGAATACACAGCGTGTCCCATGCCATAGATCAGACCGGAGCGGTCGAAGGCCTCCCGGTTCAGCAGCCGCAGCAGATAGTCTGCAATGGCCTGCTCGTCCTCCCAGTCGGAAACCTGTTCCTTCAGGTCATCGAACATCTGCACCACCTTGATGTTGGCACCCCCGTGGCGGGGTCCCTTCAGGGAGCCCAGGGCTGCAGCCACCACCGAATAGGTATCGGACCCGGAGGAGGTGACCACATGGGTCACGAAGGTGGAATTGTTTCCGCCCCCGTGCTCCGCATGGAGCACCAGGGCCAGGTCCAGCAGTTTCGCCTCCAGATCGGTGTACTCCATGTCCTGCCGCAGGAGGGCCAGAATGTTTTCCGCCACCCCCAGTTCCGGGCGGGGGGCATGGATGTAAAGGCTTTTCCCCTGATAGTAATGAGCCATGGTGAGATAGGCATACACCGCCATCACCGGGAAGGTGGCAATCAGCCGCAGACACTGCTCCAGCACGTTGGGAACGGAGGTGTCCTCCGCCTGGGGATCCAGGGCGTACATGGCCAGGGTACTGCGGGCCATGGAGTTCATCACGTCCCGGCTGGGGATCTTCAGGATCACGTCACTGACAAAGTTCTCCGGCAGGCTCCGGCAGGAAGCCAGAACCTCCCGGAAGTTTTCCAGTTCCGCCCGGTCGGGAAGATGACCGAACAGAAGGAGATAAATGGTCTCCTCGAACCCGTACCGGTCCTCCCCCATAAAGCCGTCCACGATCTCCCGGACATCAATTCCCCGGTAACTGAGGCGTCCCGGGACGGGGATCATTTCTCCCTCATCCACGATGTAAGAGTGGACCTCACCAATTTCAGTAAGACCCACCAGCACCCCCCGTCCGTCCAGATCCCGCAGTCCCCTTTTCACCTCGTAACGGCGGAACAGCTCGCTGCCGATGGGGCTGGCGGACTCAGCGGTCTGGCCCATTTTCCGGATTCTCTCACGGATTTCCGTTTCCCTGTCTTCCATTCAATCACCTCGGTTTTCCGGCCGGAGGCCGTTTTTTGTGTACGGATCAGTCTTTCGACATCTGCAGAACAGTTTTGGCCATCTTCACGCCCAGTTTCCGGGCGTTCTCAATCCCTATGGGGTCCACCGTGTCATCGAAGCTGGTATTGTCCTGGCTCCAGATGGAGGCTCCGGCGTAAACGCCCATGGCACCACCGGTGACCACATAGCCCTGGGTATGGAAGAAGTTGTGGATGCAGGCGATGGTCATTTCCTGGCCACCGTTTCTGGTTCCTCCGGCGGCGATGGCGCCTCCCACCTTCCGGGCAAACACTTCCGGGTTTTTCTTGATCTCCACGTAGGTGGAGCGCCAGCGGCTCACGAAAGCACTCAGCTGGGGACTGATTCCCATTTCGAATACCGGGCTGGCCAGAATCAGACCTTCCGCATCCAGACATTTCAGATACAGTTCATCCATGTCATCCTGGGAATACATGGGGCAGCCGGTGACATTGTTCTTCACGCACTTGTTGCAGTGGATGCAGGGGGTGATTTTCTTCCCCCGGACAGTGATAAACTCTGTCTCGATCCCCTCCACTGTCTCTGCGGCCTTCAGGGCCTCCCGGAGAGCATACTCTGTGGCATTTTTCCTGGTGCTTCCGCACACTCCGATAATTTTTGGCATCTTTTCTCCTCCTCAACCAACTTTTCTATCTGAAACGGCCAAAGGGCCGTGCCAGGCCATGTAAAGCCTTACATTACTGTTCAATTGATTTCCTGTTTCTGTTACAATGAAAGCATCCAGACAAGAGGTGCTGCCATGAACATTAAGGATATTGCCAAAAAGGCAGGGGTTTCCACCGCCACGGTGTCACGGGCCCTGAACAATCCTGAAAAAGTGAAAAAGGATACCCTGGAAAAGGTTATGCAGGTGGTGGACGACAACCGGTACAGTCTCAATCCCTTTGCCCGCTCCCTGGCCTCCTCCGGCAGGACCAATAACGTGGTTCTGGTGGTTCCCAACAGTGTGAATCCCTTCTTCAGCCAGCTGGCCTCCGGAGCGGAGTCCCTGTTTGACGAATACGGGTATTACATGCATGTATACAACATTGGCCGCCATCTGCGGGATCCCGGCCGCGTGACCGAGATTCTCGAGGAGGTGGCCAACGAAGGGTTCTTCGATGGCCTGATCCTGTCCGGCATCAGTTATCCCGGAGAGAACAGCCCCCTGCGGATGGCGGTCCTCAACAAGCCGGTGGTTCTGATCGAGCCCAATCCGGACAGCCGCATGGACTGCGTGCTGGTGGACGAACGGACCGGAATCTGGCTGGCCTTCGAGCACCTGAAGAAAAAGGGCTATACCCGGCTGGGCCTGATCCACGGTGGGAAAAATCTGGACCTCACCACCCGGAAGATGCACTACATCCGGGAGCTGCAGGAGGAGTTCTCCCTGGAAACCCGCCCGGAATGGACCCTGGAAACCTCCTATGACTCCGTCGGCCTAACCTACAACCTTATGAACCGCTATCTCACCGGCGGGCCGGAACTTCCTGATGTGTTTTTTGCCTTCAATGATCTGCTGGCCATAACGGCGGCCAGGGCCCTGCTGGACCATGGTCACCGGATCCCCCAGGATGTGGCGTTGCTGGGCAGCGACGACATCCAGCTGGCCAGGTACTTCAATCCCGCCCTGACCACCATCAAGACGCCCACGGAGGATCTGGGGAAGACCGCAGCCAGGATTCTTCTGAACAAAATGACCAACCCCACACTACCCCCCCAGCGGATCTTTCTTCCGCCCACCCTGATCGTGCGGGAATCCTGCTGAAACACTCTGCCTCCGGCCCTGCCGGAGGCTTTTATACTTCAGTTTCCGATGGAATATAGATTCCGCCCGCTTTGATCCGTGCCTCCAGGTCCCGCTGCATCTCCGGAATTTCCGGAGGCATCTTTTCCAGGACACGGGGGTTCCAGACCAGCACACTGGCTCCTTCCGCCAGACCATGCTGTACCCGCCGTCCCGGCTCATAGGTGCCTTCCTGTACCTGTCTGGCAATCTTCAGGTAGGATGTGACGTGATCTTCCGTCATGGAGGCCACCATATAATCCGGGGACAGATCCGACTGGTCCACCGACTGCCCGAAAACATAGACCCCCCGCTCATCGGCCGCCTTGATCACTCCCAGGCCCAGGGCGTTGGCATTGGGATACAGCACATCATTTCCCTCATCAATCAGACGGAGGCTTTCCTCATATCCCAGCGCCAGATTGTCCCAGCTGCCCAGATACGTAATGGTCACCCGTACTCCCGGGTCCACGCTGTGAATGCCTCTGCGGAAAGCCTCAAAGGTTTTCACAACAGAAGGAATCTCCACGCCTCCCACACAGGCCACCTTTCTGGTCTGGGTCAGCCGGGCCGTAATGGCTCCGGCCACATAGGTCACCTGCTCCAGCTGATTTTCCAGCACCAGCTGATTGGAAGTCACATGCTCCCCGCGGGCGGTGACAAATACTGTCTCCGGATACAGGGGAGATACCTGCAGAAACGGCTCCGAGTACTGAAACCCGTGTCCCAGGATCAGGTGGTATCCTTCCTCGGCATACCGGGCGGCCACATCGGCCTTGTTGCGGAAGTTTCCGGTCTCTGTATAACTGATCTCTGCCCCCAGTTCCTCCTCGATCTGAAGCAGAGCCTCATAGGCAATCTGACTCCAGCCCCGGTCGGTCACCGTGCTGGGTACCAGCAGGGCTACCCGGAACGTTCCCTCCACAGGCTGCGGCTCTGCCGGCACCGGCGGAACCGGGTCCGGCACTGGGTCTGCCTCCGAAGGGCAGCCGGAGGCCAGAATCACCATCAGGGCCGTCAGGACAAGAACCATAATCCTTTTCAATCCAACCACAACCTT
>JAXGWN010000058.1:0-8227 GCA_040773285.1 Bacillota bacterium | reverse complement strand
GGAGACGATCAGGGCAACGTCACCGGCATGAAGTGCCTCAGCTACGAACTGGGCGAGCCGGATGATTCCGGACGGAGAAGACCGGTGGCTATTCCAGGAAGCGAGCATGTGGTGGAAGTGGATACGGTGGTTATGGCCATCGGGCAGGGGCCCAATCCTCTCCTGCTGGAAGCCACTGAAGGCCTGGAACTGAACCGCTGGGGCAATATCGTGGCCGATGACAGCGGACAGACCTCCCTGAAGGGTGTGTTCGCCGGCGGGGATATCGTCACTGGTGCCGCCACGGTTATTCTGGCCATGGGGGCCGGCAAGATTGCCGCCAAATCCATGGATGAATACCTGAAATCCCTGTAAGAGAATCTTCGCATGAATATGAAATACCCCGGCTCGCTGCGAGCCGGGGTATTTTTTGACTGGTCATCCTAGGGTGTATAGAAGTTCTGGCCGTAGTAATAGAGATAGCCCTGACTGGTGATGTGGACCGCCGTTCCCAGGTGACGGAACCGGCTGTCCAGCATAACATCCCGGTGACCCGGAGAGTTCAGGAAGGCATTGTGGGCCTCAAAAACGTTTCTCTGCCCTCCGGCCAGGTTTTCCCCGGACAGACGACAGCGGATCCCCTGGGCACTCATCCGGTCCCCCGGGGTGGTTCCTTCCGGAGAATTGTGGGCGAAGTAGTCCCGGTCGGCCATGTCCTGAAGATGAAGAAGGGCTGCCCGGCTGGCTCCGTCCGACCAGGTGAGGATTCCGGTACCCCGCTTCACCCGCTCCGCATTCAGTACATCCAGCAGGTCATACTCCATGGCCCGGATCACCTGTTCAGAGAAGACAGGCGGCTCATAGGTGGGCAGGCGGATCATGAGGGCATTGACCCGGTCCCCGTCCAGGTGGTCCAGATAGACGGTGACTTCCAGAGCGGTTCCTCTGTCGGCCATCCGCAGGATCTCCATGGTTTCATCCTGGTACAGGGAGCGGGCCCCGGAAGGGGTGCCCCGGTAGCGGGTTCCGGGCTGAAGGGCTGCAGGGGCGTTCAGGGTGACATTGGAGTAAAGAGCGCTCACCAGGCCGTCCCGGACTTCCACCATGAGAAAGTTCCGGTAACTGTCGTGGTAGGTATACCACTGTCCTCCCCACTGGCCGCTGCCGGTGCGGACCGGATCCCCCAGCAGCCGGATCAGGGCACTTCTGGTCATGCCCAGGGTGACTCCCCGGGCGGAAAACAGCCGGCCTTCCCAGCTGCTGACTGCCTCCGGCAGAATAATCCGGGAGGGATCCACAATCTTATGGATCAGGCTGGCAGCTTCGGAGCGTCGGATGGTACTTTCAAACCGGATGGTCCGGTCCGGATAGCCGGTGAGTATGCCTGCCCCATAAACCTGCAGGGCCAGAGATTTCTGGGCTGAGGTAAGGGTATGGTAGTCGGCAATGGACGGGATGAAATCGGTGGCATTGGCCACGTTCAGCTGCAGGGCCCGGTAGAGAATCCGTGCAGCCTCCCCCCGGGTGATGGACCTGTCGTAGGATCCGAATTCTCCGGCCAGTACCAGTCTTCTGGTCCGGGCGGCTTCCAGATACGGCGCATACCAGGGCCCGGAGGCCACCGGCAGGGGATACTCCATGGCCAGAACGGTCATGGTGATGAATTCTGCCACGCTTACCTGACGGTCCGGCCGGAAGGTGCCGTCCGGATAACCGCTGACCAGGCCTTCCCCGGCCAGGGTATAAATGGACTCCTCATACCAGCCTCCGGGGGTAAGGTCTGAAAACATTCCCTCCACCGGCTGGGCCGCCAGTCCTGCTCCCGGAACCAGAGTAAGTATCATAAGAAGGGCCAGAAATCCTCCCACTATTTTTTTCAGGCGCATAATTGGGCCTCCTTTTACATAAATGACACGGAATTTCCGCAGGGCTATTATACGGGAAAGACGTTCATTATACAATTACGGTACCTTTCGCCATTTTCGGGGTCATCTAAGAAATATATTTTGGATGCACTGATATGTTCACTTAATCTGCACACTGAATCTGCCGATTATAAGCAATGACATGAAAATAACCGGAAACGATTTGGAGGATGGAAATGAACTGGCTGAACAATATTAGGACCTCAGCAAAGATCCTGACGGGTTTTATCCTGGTGGCAGTGATCACCGGGGTGGTGGGCATCACAGGGATTGTGGTCAGCAACGGGATCAACAGCGATCTGAACGATCTGTATGAAAACAGACTGCTGCCCAATGCGGTACTGGGAGAGATTCAGGTGAATCAGGCATCTAACCGGTTTCAGGTGAACGATCTTCTGTACCGGGCCCAGTTGGGAAATGCCTCCCAGGTGGTTACTCAGGTGCGGGAAAATCTGAAAAATACTTCTTCCCGGAACGATGAGCTGCGGGCAATTTACGAGGCAGGAGATCTGTCCCCGGAGGAACGTCAGCTTTGGGACGCACTGATGGAAGCAAACAATGAATACCGGGTCCTGAGAAACGAAGTGATCACCCTGGCGGAACAGGGGCGGTTTGATGCAGCCATCCGGAAGAATCAGGAGGCAGCAACGTCACGTGAACTTACCGAACAGCGGCTGGCGGAACTGAAGGAACTGAACAACCGGATAGCCGACGAGCATAAAACGGCCAGCAATGCGGACGCCAGAACCGGAATGATTCTTGCCATTGTACTGACTGCAATCAGCATCCTGCTGGCAGTGGGCCTGGGGCTTCTGATTTCCAGCAGCATTGTCAGGGGACTGAAGAAGACGGTTCTTCAGGCTGAACTGCTGGCGGCAGGGGATTTTTCCCGGAGACTGGACGATAAGGTGCTGGCCCGGAAGGATGAGATCGGGGAACTGGCTGTGGCCTTTGACACCATGAGTTCACAGCTGAAGGACCTGATCCGGAAGATCAGCAACAACAGTATGGAAGTCAGTTCTTCCAGTGAGGAACTGAGCGCCACGGTGGAAGAGGTGAACGCCCAGGTGCAGACCGTCAGCACGGCCACCATGGAGATCTCCGCCGGCATGGAGGAGACTTCGGCGGCAGTGGAGGAGATCAGTTCGTCGGGACATCAGATTCTGTCCTCCAGCCAGCGGCTGGTGGAAGAGGCAAAAAGCGGAGATGCCAGCGCCCGGGAGATTACCGAGCGGGCCCTGGCCCTGAAGGAAGGGGCAGAATCCTCCCGGAAGGAAGCCCATGAGCAGTATCTGAAACGGCAGCAGCAGATCCGGGAGTCCCTGGAGCGGGCCCGGGTTATTGAAGAGATCCGGGTAATGAGTGACTCCATCCAGTCCATTGCCGACCAGATCAATCTGCTGGCCCTCAATGCCGCCATTGAGGCAGCCCGGGCCGGGGAACACGGACGGGGCTTTGCGGTGGTGGCCGATGAGGTCCGAAAACTGGCGGAGGAATCCTCCGGCGCGGTCAGTGAGATCAACGGACTGGTGGCTCAGGTGAACCGGGCCTTCGGGGAGGTTTCGGAGAATTCCCAGGGCCTTCTATCCTTTATTGACAACAAGGTGATCGCCGACTATGATACCCTGGTTAAGACCGGTCAGCAGTATCTGGAGGATGCCCAGTTTGTCCGCAGGACCATGGACAGTTTCAATCATCTGTCCGGGGACATTGGGGCGGCCATCGGGCAGATCAATCAGGCCATCGAATCGGTCAGCAGCGCGGTTACCCAGGCAGCTGCCGGCAGTGCGGACATCGCGGAAAATATCGCGGAAGTAAGCCGGGCTGTGGAGGAGGTCTCCGGGGTGGCCACCACCCAGGCCAGACTGGCGGAAGACCTGAATACGGCAGCATCCGGTTTCAGATTTTAAGAGTGTCCCGCACCGGAAGGTGCGGGATTTTTCTCCGTTTGTTGTGCATTTTTTCACACTCCAATCGGAGGGAGGGACTTGACGAAATTCCGGTTATTAAATATCATTTTACGTGGACGAGTTTAGTTAAGTGTAATTAATTTTTATAGAGAGAGGGGATAACAATGGCTACATTAATTGACGGCAAAGAGATTGCCAAGGACATCCGCGAAAAAGTGAAGGAAACCGTGGCAGCCTACCGGGCTGAAGGGATCAGTCCCAGACTGGCGGTAATTCTGGTGGGGGATGACCCCGCTTCTGTATGGTACGCCAAGTCCAAGCAGAAGGCTGCTGAAAAAATCGATATTCTCTACGATTTCTATGAACTGCCGGCCGACACACCGGAGGCTGATGTGATCGCCCTGGTGGAGAAACTGAACAGCGATGCCGATGTGCACGGGATCATGGTGGAACTGCCTCTTCCCAAGCACATGGACAAGGACCGGGTTATGGCTGCCGTTTCTCCGGTGAAGGACGTGGATGGTGTGAATCCCATCAACCGGGGATACATCCTCCAGGGTTCCGAGGGACTGTTCCCGGCGACCCCCGAGTCCTGCATTGAGTGCGTTCTCAGCACCGGCGTAAACCTGCAGGGCAAGAAAGCCGTAATTGTGGGCCGGGGAGAAACCGTCGGTAAACCCCTGGTGTTCATGCTGCTGAAATACAATCCCACCATTACCATCTGCCACTCCAGAACCGCTGACCTGGCCAAAGAAGTGAAAGAGGCCGATGTGGTGATTGCCGCCGTGGGTAAGGCCGGGCTGGTAACCGGAGACATGCTGAAGCCGGGCGCCATTGTGGTGGATGCCGGAGTCAATGAGGTGGAAGGCGGTTACGTGGGCGACGTGGATTTCGAGAGCGCCGAAAAAGTGGCCAGTGCCATTTCCCCGGTTCCCGGTGGAGTGGGCTCCCTGACCACCGTGCTGCTGTTCAGAAATCTGATGAAGGGCATGAAAATGCAACTGGGCCGTTAGGCTGAATGAAGGAGGATACTTATGAGCAGATATTTCGATAATTCTTTTGCCCGGGTTCTGGAGGAATCCGCAGCAGGAACTCCCACTCCCGGAGGTGGCAGCGTATCCGCCATGGCCGGTTCCTTTGGAGCAGCCATGGTGTCCATGGTGGCCAACCTGACCACCGGCGACAAATATGCTGACCAGGCCGACGAGATCAACGGCATTCTGGCAGAGATCAAAATTCTGATGGACCGCCTGGAGACCCAGGTGGATGAGGACATGGCAGTATTTGAATCCTTCATGTCCGCCCTGAAGATGCCCAAGGGCACCGATGAGGAAAAGTCGGTCCGGACCGAAGCGGTTCAGGCGGCGTACAAGAAAGCCACTCTGACTCCCCTTGAGATTGCGGATACTTTTGTGGCCGTTCTCCGGGAAGCCCTGAAACTGGCTCCCATCGGGAACAAGTCGGCCATCTCTGACGTGGGTGTGGCAGCCATTCTGGCGGAAGCCGCCCTGCAGAGCGTGCTGCTGGCTGTGGATATCAATTTGCCGGGAATCAAGGATTCCGCGTTCGTTACCGAGGCTGCATCCCGCCGGGATGCCCAGCTGGCCGAAGCGGCCAGACTGCGGGACGAGGCTGTGGGGATTGTGAAGGACAGACTGTAACATGCTGACCCCCACCAGTTTCTACCGGGTATCGGAGCTGACCAGCCTGATCCGGGAAGACCTGGACCGGGATCCCCGGCTGAGCCAGGTCTGGGTGAAAGGTGAGATCTCCAATTATAAAATGAGTGTTTCGGGGCACGCCTATTTTACCCTGAAGGACGACCAGGCCAGCCTGAAATGCGTACTGTTCCGGGGAAGCGCCCAGAAGGTCCGCTTCGATCTGGAGGACGGTCTGGAGGTGCTGGTACAGGGACGGGTATCCGTATATGAACCGGCCGGTGTCTATCAGCTGTACGTGAATTCCGCCCTGCCGGCTGGAAGTGGAGACCTTTACCTGGCCTTTGAACAACTGAAAAAGAAACTGGAAGCCGCAGGCTACTTCGAGACCAAAAGACCAATACCGGTTCTGCCCCGCAGAATCGGTATTGTCACTTCCGCCACTGGAAGTGTTCTTCATGACATAATCAATGTGGCCACCCGCCGCAATCCCCTGGTGCGGCTGGTGCTGGCTCCGGCTTCCGTACAGGGGGAGAAGGCTCCGGCGGAAATTGCAGCCGCCCTGGAGGCGCTGCAGCACGTCCCGGAGGTGGACGTGATCGTCCTGGCCCGGGGGGGAGGCTCTTTCGAGGAACTGAGTGCCTTCAACACCGAGGTGGTAGCCCGGGCCATCCATGGGTCGGCCATTCCGGTGGTGTCCGGAGTGGGCCATGAGACGGATTTTTCCATTGCTGACATGACTTCGGATCTGAGGGCTCCCACACCATCAGCGGCGGCGGAACTGGTGGTGCCGGATCTGTCCGGCCGGCTGGAGCAGACCGGACAGAAACTGCAGTTTGTCCGGGACAGCATCCTGAGACAGGTGCATACCTTGCAGCAGCGGCTGGACCACCTGGCAGAATCCGAGATGCTCAGTTCTCCGGTGGCCTCCCTACACAGAAAGAGGGAGGATCTGTCCCGCATGGAGGAGAAACTGAGGTTTCTCATCCGGGATGCGGTCCGCCGGCAGGAAATCGGGATGGGTTCCCTGTCGGGAAAACTGGAGGCACTGAATCCACTGGCCACCCTGGGACGGGGCTATGCCTGGGTGGAAAAAGATGGTCACATGCTTACCGGGGTACGGGACACAGAGCCCGGGGACCGGCTGCGGGTCCGTCTGGCAGATGGCTGGCTCAGGGTGACTGTGGAGGAGACAAAGGAGGATACGGCCAATGACCCGAAAAAAGCTGAGTTTTGAGGAGGCCCTGGAGGCCCTGAACCGGAAGGTGAAGGAACTGGAGCAGGGAGATCTGAGTCTGGAGGATTCCCTGAAGCATTATGAGGAGTCCATGGAACTGCTGGAGATCTGCCGCAGTTATCTGAACGGGGCGGAAGCCCGGATCACTGCCCTGGATTCCAGGGGGCAGGAGGTGCCCCTGGAGAGGGAAGGGGAATAAAATGGATCTGAACGGATATCTGGAAAGTGCCCGGGAGGAAATTCTTGCGCAGATGCGTCAAAGGGTTCCTTCGGCCGGCACGGCGCCTGAAAGCCTGCACCAGGCCATGAACCACGCACTGTTTGCCGGGGGAAAGCGGCTGCGGCCCCTGCTGGTGCTGGAAGCCTGTCAGCTGGCAGGTGGAAACCGCAGCCTGGCATACGATGCGGCAGCCGCCATAGAGTGCCTCCATACCTTTACCCTGATCCACGATGATCTTCCCTGTATGGACGACGATGACACCCGGCGGGGGGTGCCCACCTGCCATGTGGTGTACGGGGAGGACATTGCCCTGCTGGCCGGGGACGCCCTGATGTTCACCGGTATGGAACTGCTGACCCGGCGGGATTCCCGGCTGGATCCTTCGGTGCAGCTGGAAAATGCCCTGGCAGTGGCCAGAGCCCTGGGGAGCCGCGGCGTGATTGCCGGTCAGGTACTGGATCTGGAGAGCGAGGGCCGGGATCCGGATCCGGAGCTTCTCCGGGAGATCCACCGGCACAAGACCGGTGCCCTGCTGGAGGTATCCCTGGAGATCGGGGCCAGAGCCGGGGGAGCGGAGCCTGAACTGATGAACCGGCTTAAGGCCTATGGCCGCCATTTCGGGCTTGCCTTCCAGATTACCGATGACATTCTGGATGTGACCGGGGATTCTGCCCGGATGGGCAAAGCCACCGGCCGGGACGCCGGACTCCATAAGATGACCTATCCTGCCCTGTATGGCCTGGAGGAGTCCCGGCAACTGGCCCGGCAGGAGATCCGTCTGGCCCTGGAGGCTCTGGAGGGGCTCCAGGGGGACAATCTGTGGGTCTTCAGGACTCTGGCAGAGAGCCTGCTGGAACGGACCGTCTAAGGAGGCCGGGAATGATCACCATACTGAACCGCAGGGAACTGACCACCACATTTTCCATGGAAAAGATGAGCAGGATCACTGGGCGGCTGGATCAGGAGCGCGTCCCATACCGGGTCCACACCGTGGGTAGGCAGAACGCAGCGCTGTCCGGGGATTCCCGGAGCCGCAGCGGCTCTTTCGGAATAAACCCGGATCTGGAGCGGCAGTACATCATTTATGTGCACCGTCGGGATCTGGAGAAGGCCGGAAGGATTCTGATGGGACTGAAATGATTGGCAGCCCCCGGGTTTGTAAAGCGTTTTCGAAAATGTCCTGAAAAATCTTTAACATCAGCACCGGAAACCACCGGCGATTTTTAATAAAAGATCTCCTGGGAATAGATGACTTCCTCGAATGGAGGGAGCACCTTCTCCTGGTAATGGTGCTGGGC
>JAXGWN010000057.1:0-8252 GCA_040773285.1 Bacillota bacterium | reverse complement strand
CTACATCCGGTTCAATGAGAACGCTGCAGTGGTCATCAAGGACGATGGCACACCCAAAGGAACCCGGATCTTCGGGCCTGTGGCAAGAGAACTCCGTGAGAAAGATTACATGAAGATTGTATCTCTGGCTCCGGAAGTACTGTAAGATATGGCACAACGTGTGGAGGTGAAGAAAATGGCTCCAAAACTACATGTCAAAAAAGGCGATAAGGTACGGATCATCGCCGGCAAGGACAAAGGCAAAGAAGGAAAAATCCTGACATCGATCCCTGCCTCCCAGCGGGTGATTGTGGAAGGTGTAAACGTTATAAAGAAACATCAGAGACCAACCCAGAAAATGCCCCAGGGCGGAATTCTGGAAAGAGAGGCAGCAATTGCCAGCTCCAACGTGATGCTGATCTGCCCTGCCTGCAGTGCGGCAACCCGGATCGGGCACAAGCACCTGGGCGACGGCAAAAAGGTCAGGGTCTGCAAGAAGTGTGGAGAAGTAGTAGACAAGTAAAACCTGAAGAAAGGGGGCTATGAGCCTTGGCTAGAATGAAAGACAGATACATGGACGAGATCAGATCGGCCATGACTGAAAAATTCGGGTACAAGAATCCGATGGAAGTACCGAAACTGGCTAAGATTTCCATCAACATGGGACTGGGCGAAGCGGTTGCCAACAGCAAAATCATCGATGCTGCTGTGGCGGACCTGACCACAATCACCGGACAGAAACCGATCGTAACCCATGCGAAGAAATCCATCGCCACATATAAACTGAGAGCCGGCATGCCGATCGGCGCAAAGGTCACCCTCAGGGGAGACCGTATGTATGATTTCGCCGACAGACTGATCCATGCGGCCCTGCCCCGGGTACGGGACTTCCGGGGTATTTCGGCAAAGGGATTTGACGGCAGAGGCAATTTCACCATGGGCCTGAAGGAGCAACTGATCTTCCCTGAGATCGATTACGATAAAATTGACAAAATCCGGGGCATGAACATTACGTTTGTGACCACTGCAAAAACAGATGAAGAGGCAAAAGAGCTGCTTTCCCTGATGGGAATGCCGTTTGCTTCGAAGTAATTGGGGAGGATATTTGAATGGCTAAAAAGTCAATGATCGCCAAGCAAAAAAGAACTCCTAAGTTCCAGGTGAGACAGCACAACCGCTGCTCCATCTGCGGCAGACCTCACGGGTATCTGAGAAAGTTTGGTATCTGCAGAATCTGTTTCCGTGAGCGTGCATACAAGGGAGAAGTTCCTGGCGTTAAGAAGGCCAGCTGGTAAATCCGGAAGGAGGTAGAATCCATGGTAATGACAGATCCAATTGCGGATTTTCTAACAAGGATCCGCAATGCGAATACGGCTATGAAAAGCACTGTCGAAATTCCTGCTTCTAAGATGAAAAAGGCTTTGGCTCAGATTCTGAAAGAAGAAGGTTTTATAAAGGACTGGGAGTACATCGAGGACTCCAAACAGGGAGTGATCCGGGTATTTCTGAAGTATGGTTCCAACAAAGAGCGGGTAATCACCGGTCTTAAGAGAATCAGCAAACCGGGTCTCCGGGTACAGGTGGGCAAGGATGATGTCCCCAAAGTGCTCAACGGCCTGGGTATTGCAATCATCACCACATCCAAAGGCGTTATGACTGATAAAGCAGCCAGACAGGCCGGTGTGGGCGGAGAAATTATTTGCTACGTTTGGTAGACAGGAGGTGTAAACATTGTCGAGGGTTGGAAGAGCACCAATAGCCGTTCCGGCAGGTGTAGACGTTACAGTCGACGGATCCCTGGTTACAGTGAAAGGGCCCAAGGGCACACTGGAGAACCAGTTCCATCCGGATATGAAAGTGAACCTGAATGACGGTGTCATCACTGTGGAGCGTCCCAGCGACCAGAAGGAACACAGAGCACTGCATGGGCTGACCAGAGCACTGCTCAATAATATGGTTGTCGGCGTAACCGCCGGGTTTCAGAGAGATCTGGAAATGGTCGGTGTTGGTTACAAGGCGCAGCTTCAGGGTACGAAACTGGTAATTCAGGCCGGTTATTCACATCCGGTTGAGAGGGACCCGGGTGATGACCTGCAGGTGGAGGTTCCCGCTCCCACCAAGATTTCCATCAAGGGAATCGATAAGCAGAAGGTAGGCGCGTTTGCTGCCAATGTCCGTGCGGTCAGACCGCCGGAGCCTTACAAAGGCAAGGGAATCAAGTACGCGGATGAGCATATCCGCAGAAAAGTTGGAAAAACGGGCTAAGTAAGGGCTAATCTTGTTTGAAGGAGTAATATTATGTTTAAAACACCGGATAAAAAGGCTCTGCGTGCCAAAAAACACCGGAGCATCAGAAAAAGAGTCAGCGGTACTCCTGAGCGTCCCAGACTGGCCGTTTACCGGAGCAACAAGTTCATTTACGCTCAGATCATTGATGATGTAAATGGGGTAACCCTGGCTTCAGCTTCCAGCAGGGAACTGACATCCGCAGGGAAACTGGCCAGCGGATGCAATGTGGATGCAGCTGCCGAGACCGGCAAACTGCTGGCCGAAAAGGCCGCTGCAAAAGAGATTTCGACTGTGGTATTCGACCGCGGCGGCTTCATTTTTCATGGCCGGGTGAAAGCCCTTGCCGATGGAGCCCGCGAAGGTGGACTGCAGTTCTAAAAGGAGGGAAACCGAGTGCAGAGAGAAACGCGCGACAAAGACTTTGAAGAAAGAGTCGTGGCCATTAACCGTGTTGCCAAAGTTGTAAAAGGCGGACGCCGCTTCAGCTTCAGCGCACTGGTGGTAGTGGGCGATGGAAAAGGAAAAGTAGGCGTGGGCTACGGTAAGGCTACCGAAGTACCCGATGCTATCCGTAAAGGCGTAGAAGACGCCAAAAAGAATCTGATTACAGTTCCGCTGAAGGGGACCACCATTCCCCATGAGATCACCGGTCATTTCGGTGCTGGTTCCGTACTGCTGAAACCTGCTTCCGAGGGTACCGGAGTGATCGCCGGCGGACCGGCCAGAGCGGTGCTGGAGCTGGCAGGAATCAAGAACATCCTGTCCAAGTCTCTTGGTTCATCCAATGTCAACAACATGGTGTATGCAACCGTGGCCGGACTGAAGAACCTGAAGACAGCTGAGCAGGTGGCCAGACTCCGCGGCAAAACCGTGGAAGAGCTGCTGGGATAAGGAGGTATTGTCGTGGCTAAGGAAGTAAAAATTACCCTGGTGCGCAGTACCATCGGCCGGAACAAGCGTCAGAGAGAGACCGTAAAAAGTCTCGGTCTGAAGAAACTGCAGAGTTCCGTAACCCAGGCTGCAACCCCGGATATTCTGGGTAAAGTGAAAGCAGTTGCCCATCTGGTTAAAGTGGAAGAAATCGGCGAATAGGAGGTGGACGAAATGAAACTTCATAACTTGAAACCCGCAGCGGGATCACGGCCTTCGGCCACCCGTAAGGGCAGAGGAACCGGTTCAGGGCTGGGTAAGACAGCCGGCCGGGGACAGAATGGACAGAAGTCTCGTTCCGGAGCCAGCATTAAGCCTGGTTTCGAAGGCGGTCAGATGCCTCTGATCCGCCGTCTGCCAAAACGCGGTTTTACCAATATTTTTGCTAAGCAGATTGCCAGCGTGAACGTTGAGCGTCTCAACCGTTTTGAAGACGGAACCGAAGTTACTCCCGAACTGCTGAGAGAAAGCGGAATCGTGAGGAAACTGGGTGACGGCGTGAAAATTCTGGGCGGCGGAGATCTGGAAAGAAAACTCAGCGTAAAAGCCAACGCCTTCAGTAAATCTGCTGTGGAGAAAATTGAAGCAGCAGGTGGAAAAGCAGAGGTGATCTAAGTGCTTGAGACTCTCCGTAACGCATTCAAGGTGCGCGAAATCAAGGACAAGATCATATTCACTCTGCTGATGATTCTGGTATACCGGGTGGGATCCCATATCCCTGTACCCGGTCTGGACAAGTCCGTACTGGAATCCATGTTTACAGGAGATTTCTTTGGCTTCCTGGATATAATGTCCGGTGGAGCCTTTAAGAACTTCACAGTATTTGCCCTGGGGATTATGCCCTACATCAATGCTTCCATTATCATTCAGCTGCTGACGGTAGTGATTCCCTACCTGGAACGGCTTTCCAAGGAAGGCCCGGAGGGACGGAAGAAGATCGTTCAGCTGACCCGTTACGGAACAGTGATTCTGGGAACCCTGCAGGGAATCGGAATGACAGTTTATCTGCGCAACGCCCTGATCAGCCCCGGCATAGCCAGTTACGCTGTGGTGGTGGTAACACTTACCGCCGGCACCGCATTTCTGATGTGGTTGGGTGAGATGATTACGGAGCGGGGTGTGGGCAATGGAATTTCCATGATTATTTTCGCTGGAATTGTTTCCAGTATTCCCGGAGGAATCATGACCATTGCGGCTTACGTCCGCGCAGGTGAGATGGGAGTGTTTGCCCTGGTGGGCTTCCTGGTGATCGCTATGGCGGCGGTTATTGGAATCATTGCCATTCATGAAGGGGAGCGGAAAATGCCGGTTCAGTACGCCAAGCGGGTTATTGGCCGCAAGGTGTATGGAGGACAGAGCACCCACATTCCCCTGAAGGTGAATCAGGCCGGAGTTATTCCCATCATTTTTGCCATGAGCATTCTGATGTTTCCGGCCACCATTGCATCCTGGTTCCCCGAAAGCGGCTTTGCCAACTTCGTTTCCAGGGTCTTTGACTTCACCTCTGTCTGGTATCTGCTGACCTATGGACTTCTGATCGTATTTTTTACCTATTTCTATACAGCGGTCAGCTTCAATCCTTCGGATGTGGCAGAGAATCTTAAAAAACACGGCGGGTTCATTCCCGGATACCGTCCGGGACGGCCCACAGCGGAGTATATTGAAAAAGTTGTCAGCAGGATCACGTTCTCCGGAGCCTTGTTCCTGGCCCTGATCGCCCTTATGCCGAATCTGCTGTACGCCATTACCGGTGTGAACTCGCAGGTGGGCGGAACCAGTCTGCTGATTATGGTGGGTGTGGCTCTGGATACTATGAAACAGCTGGAAGGCCAGTTGCTCATGAGACATTACCAAGGCTTCATGAACTAGAACTGAAAGAAGGATATGAGATGAGATTGCTTGTTGTCGGCCCCCCCGGTTCCGGGAAGGGGACGCAGGCGGCCATTCTTTCCGAACGACTTCATATTCCCCACATCTCCACCGGGGAAATGTTCAGACAGGCCATAAAACAGGGCTCACCCTTGGGTGTGCTGGCCCAAAAGTACATCAGCCAGGGAGAACTGGTGCCTGACGATGTGACGGTGGCTCTGGTAAGAGAGAGGATCAGTCAGGAAGATTGCCTTACGGGCTATCTTCTTGACGGCTTCCCCCGGACCATTGAGCAGGGACGGGCCCTGGATGTGGCGCTGGAACAGCTGGGTCAACAGATTGACCGGGTCATCTATCTGGATGTGCCTACGGAAAAAATCATCGAACGGCTTACAGCCCGCAGGGTCTGTGGAAACTGCGGCAGTGTCTACCACATGGAAAGCAAAAGGCCGGCCAACGAAGGAGTCTGTGACCGCTGTGGCGGTCCGCTGCTCCAGCGGGAGGATGACCGGGAGGAAACCGTGCGCAAGCGCATGGAAGTATACCAGCTGGTGACCAGACCGCTGGCGGAGTTTTACAGAGATAAAAATCTTCTCTGTTCGATACACGGAGATCTGTCCATTGACGATACCACCCAAAGGATCGTCACGGACTGCCTGGGGAGCGTCACCATTGATCAGAATTAAGACAAAACAGGAAATTGCATACATGCGGGAAGCGGGACGGATCGTGGCCATGGTTCATCAGCTGATGAAGGACCTGACCGCACCTGGCGTAAGTACCCGGTTTCTTGACCAGAAGGCCGAGGAACTGATCCGTTCCCAGGGAGCCATACCCAGCTTTAAAGGATATGGCGGTTTCCCCGGAAGCATATGTGTTTCGGTCAACGATGAGGTGGTTCACGGAATTCCCGGACCCAGACTGCTGGCTTCCGGGGATATTGTAAGCATCGATGTGGGAGCGTGTATTCACGGATACCACGGAGATGCTGCCCTGACTCTTCCTGTTGGTGAGGTTTCTCCGGAAGTAATGCATCTGCTCAGAACCACCGAGGAGTCTCTTCACCTGGGGATACGCCAGGCGGTACCCGGAGCAAGGCTGGGGGACGTCTCCCATGCTATCCAGTCCCATTGTGAACGGGAAGGATTTTCTGTGGTCAGGGAATACGTGGGACATGGTATCGGACGGGACCTTCATGAGGATCCCCAGATACCCAACTATGGCCCCCCGAACCGGGGAATCCGGCTGCAGTCCGGGATGGCACTGGCCATCGAACCCATGATCAATCTTGGGAAGGCCAGGATTCATCTGCTGGATGACGGATGGACAGTAAAAACCTTTGACGGGAAGCCTTCTGCCCACTTTGAGCATACCATTGCCATTACCGAGGACGGCCCCGAAATTATGACGAGGTTGGAGTAAGGTGAATACAATGAATCAGCCCAGACCCGTACCAGGCATGCTGGTATATTCCACTGCAGGCCGGGACTATGGAAATCCGTACCTGATCGTGGAGGTTCTTCAGGAGCCTTACGTGCTGGTGGCGGATGGCGAGGTCCGGAGGCTAAAAAATCCGAAAAGGAAAAATATCCGGCATCTCAACCTGACCGGGTTGACAGAAGAGGATATCAGTGTAAAATTGGTAGAAGGGGCTTTTTCGAGTGATACAGAACTCCGGAAAGCGCTGAGCGAACTGGTGACAGGTCAAAATCTCGAGCAAAGGGGTTGATAATATGTCCAAAGCTGATGTGATTGAAATGGAAGGCAAGGTGGTGGATTCACTGCCCAATGCCATGTTCAAAGTGGAACTGGATAACGGACATCAGGTGTTGGCGCATGTATCCGGCAAGATACGCGTTAATTTTATCCGCATACTGCCTGGAGACAGAGTGACCGTTGAGCTTTCTCCGTACGATTTGACCAGGGGTAGAATTACCTATAGATTCAAATAGATACTATAAGGAAAGGGAGGGGTTTGTGATGAAAGTAAGACCATCGGTTAAACCCATCTGCGAAAAGTGCAAGATCATTAGAAGAAATGGCAAAGTCATGGTAATCTGTGAAAATCCGAAACACAAACAGGTACAGGGCTAGTCAGATCCGGGTGCGGCTGCCGTGCGGGCAAACACCTGCACGGAAACCCGGCTGTTTCCGGCTCATTCAGAAGAAGCTCGTTAAGAGCTTTCTTTGTGTGAGCCTATAGATTATTGAGTAAATAAAATGGAGGTGTAGCTTTAATGGCTCGTATTTCTGGCGTTGACTTACCTAGAGATAAGAGGATCGAAGTCGGTCTTACATATATTTATGGTATCGGCAGAACAGCTGCGCGGAAAATCCTGGCAGACACCGGAATCAGTCCGGATACCAGAGTCCGCAATCTCACTGAAGATGAGGTAAGCAGGCTGAGAGAGAATATTGCACAAAATCACACCGTTGAGGGAGACCTGAGACGGGATGTATCACTGAATATCAAGCGTCTTATTGAGATTGGTTCTTACCGTGGAATGAGACACCGCCGGAATCTTCCGGTTCGCGGACAGAACACAAAAAACAACGCCCGGACCCGTAAAGGGCCCAACAGAGGCGCTGTGGCCAAGAAGAAGTAAGGGGGGACTGAAATGGCTAAACGGCAGACCCGTACCAGAAAAAGAGACAGAAAAAATATCGAATATGGCGTGGTTCATATTAAGTCCACCTTCAACAACACACTGATCACCATAGCAGACCGCAGCGGTAATGCGATCTCCTGGGCCAGTGCCGGTGGAATGGGCTTTAAGGGCTCCAGAAAGAGCACTCCTTTTGCTGCCCAGCAGGCAGCTGAAAAGGCAGCCAGAGCCGCCATGGAGCATGGCCTGAAGCAGGTGGAGTGTTATGTGAAGGGCCCCGGCTCAGGCCGCGAGGCTGCTATCCGTGCGCTGCAGGTTGCAGGGCTGGAGGTTACCATGATCAAGGACGTAACCCCCATTCCCCACAACGGCTGCAGACCGCCGAAGCGCAGAAGAGTTTGATTTAGGAGGTGTAGTGCAAAATGGCAAGATATACAGGGGCAGTGTGCCGCCAATGCCGTAGAGAGGGCAACAAACTCTACCTCAAAGGGGATCGCTGCTATTCAGACAAATGCGCCATGGAAAGACGTGCCTATGCCCCCGGGCAGCATGGTCAGGGCAGAAAGAAAGTTTCGGAAT
>JAXGWN010000056.1:0-8266 GCA_040773285.1 Bacillota bacterium | reverse complement strand
CAGAGCGTGAGTGCGGGATCCGATCTGCTGCAGGGTGAATCGGTGAACCTGGTGATCTCCAACGGACCGGGCCCTGCCAGCAACAGTCAGACCCTGATCCAGTTCACCGTGGAGGCGGAGGAGGAGGTTCTCATCACCATCTCCGTTGACGACGAAAGTGGAATTCATGAGGAGTACCGTCAGAGCCACCAGCCCGGTGATCAGGTGAGGGCGGCGGTCACTTACACAGGAAGCGGCATCATAACGGTATTCCAGAACGATAACCGGATTCTTGAAACAAGGGTGCCCTGATGGAAGGAATCATACTGAAAGGCTACAGCGGCTTCTATTATGTGCTGGCGGACGGGGAGGTCTGGGAGTGCGCCCTGCGGGGGCGTCACAAGATGACCGGGGATGACTTTCTGCCGGGGGACCGGGTGAGGATCCGGCCGGCCAGAACCGGGCGGGCCACCATTGAGGAGGTGCTGCCCCGGACCAGCCGTCTCCTGCGGCCACCGGTGGCCAATGTGTCCCGGATCGTCCTGGTGGCGGCCTTAAGCCATCCATTGCCGGATCCCGCCCTGATGGACCGGATTCTGGTGCTGGCGGAGCATACTGGCATACGGCCCCTGATGGTGCTTTCCAAAGCAGATCTGCAGGAACCGGGCCGCCTCGAGTCCATGGCCTCTGACTACCGGAACACCGGATACCGGATGATCCGGGTTTCTGCCCGGACCGGAGAGGGCATCGGGGAACTGGAAGCGGAACTGGACGGGCAGGTGAGTGTGTTTGCCGGCCAGTCCGGGGTGGGGAAAAGCAGCATCATGAACTGGCTGCTGGAGGACCAGGAACTGAAAACCGGGACCCTGGGGGAAAAAAGCCGCCGGGGACGCCATACCACCCGCCACATCGAACTGTTTCCCTGGAGAGGGGGCTTTCTGGCGGACACCCCGGGTTTTTCCCGGCTGTATCTGCCCACCATGGAACAGAATCTGCTGCAGCATTGCTTTCCGGAATTTGAACCCCATCTTGGTCAGTGCCGCTTTGCCAGCTGCCTGCATCACCGGGAGCCGGACTGCCGGGTGAAGGAGGCAGTGGAGGCCGGGGATATTTCACGGCGCCGCTATGAGAACTATCTGTATCTGCTGAGGGAAGTGAAAGGAGACAAGCGCTATGACTGATATTGCCCCGTCGCTGCTGGCGGCTGATTTTACGAATCTGGGAAGGGATGTGGCCGCAGCGGAGGCAGCCGGTGCCCGGTATCTGCACCTGGATATCATGGACGGCCATTTTGTCCCTAATATTTCCTACGGTCCCGATGTGGTGAAGGCCCTTCGTCCCCTGACCTCCATGATTTTCGATGTGCACCTGATGATCACGGACCCGGACCGCTATGTGGATGCATTTGTGGCGGCAGGAGCCGACCTGATTACAGTTCACGCTGAGACCTGCCCGCATCTTCACCGGAGTCTTCAGAACATAAGGGAGAAGGGAGTCCGGGCCGGTGTGGCCCTGAACCCCTCCACACCCCTGTCGGTTCTGGACTGGGTGCTGCCGGAAACCGATCTGGTGCTGATCATGTCGGTGAATCCGGGATTCGGGGGTCAGAAGTTTATTCCATCCGCGCTGGACAAAATCCGGGCTCTGAGGCAGATGGTGGACAGCCGCGGTCTGTCTGTCCTGATTCAGGTGGATGGAGGCATCAACCTGGATACGGCTGCCGCAGTGGCCGCCGCAGGGGCGGACGTTCTGGTGGCAGGTTCGGCGGTGTTCGGCCAGCCAGACCCAGGAGCAGCCATCCGGGACATTCTGGCCAAAGCATCTGTTGACTAATGGGAAAACCGTGCTAGAATAAGCAGTAGAAAAATAAAATACTTCGGGGACAGGTGAAATTCCTTACCGGCGGTATAGCCCGCGAGCCGCAAGGCTGATCTGGTGAAATTCCGGAGCCGACAGTTAAAGTCTGGATGAGAGAAGGTAAAAAAAGGCATGTCCCTGCATATTTATGCAGGGTTCTTTTTTTCCACCCGAAAAAAGGAGAGTCTATGCAAAAGAACCGCAATACCCGCAAAATGATTCAGATTTCCATGCTGTCGGTCATCAGTTTCCTGATGATGTATCTGGTGGAGTTTCCTCTGCTTCCGGCGGCGCCGTTTCTGAAGTACGATCCCAGTCAGGTGCCTACCCTGATTGCTGCCTTCGCCTTCGGCCCCCTGGCCGGTGTGGTGGCGGAATTACTGAAGTCCTTCCTGTTTTTCATTTCCGGAAAGTCCACCGCCGGGATCGTGGGGGTCAGCGCCGCCTTTGTGGCCGGCGGAGCCTTCGTGTTCACCTCCGGTATCATTTACCGGATGAACAAGACAAGAAAGAATGCGGTGGTGGCCCTGGCAGCCGGAACCGTGGTGATGACCGTGGTGATGACCCTGGCCAACTATTTCGTTTTCTTCCCTCTCTGGGGAATCCCCTCAGAACAGGTGGCCCCCATGCTTCTCAGCGCAGTGGTGCCCTTTAACCTGGTGAAAGGGGCCCTGAGTTCCCTGCTGACCTTCCTGCTCTATAAGAAGGTTCACAAACTGCTGGATTAGCATTCCGGTGCCGGCCTGTCCGGCACTTTTTTTATGGCCGGAATGCCCGCTTCCGGCAGGCAGGACGGGGATTTTTTCAAATGCGAAAAATTTCACGAAAAAGCCTAAACAAGCGGAGGAATTTTGTTATAATGGGTTAGGAGTTGATCAGATGACAGAAATTATACTCATTCGCCACGGTGAAACCTCCTGGAACCGGGAAAAAAGGTTTCAGGGACACACAGACATTCCCTTGAGTGATCAGGGAAGAAGCCAGGCCATCAGCCTGGCCCGGAGACTGAAGGCCGATCCGGTGGATGCCATATACGCCAGTGATCTGAGCCGGGCGGCCGCTACCGCGGAATTCACCTCACAGGCCCTGGGACTGGCTGTACACCGGCTCCGGGAACTGCGGGAGATTGATTTCGGGGACTGGGAAGGAAAAAGCGTCCGCAGTATCCTTACGGACTATCCCCTGCAGGCTGCCCGCTGGTTTAAAAATCCCGGACGGGAATCCATTCCCGGAGGTGAGACTCACCAGGCCATTCATTCCCGCCTGATGGACACCCTGCACCGGATTGTGAAGGCTCATCCGGACCAGAAAGTGGCTCTGTTCAGTCATGGGGGCCCCATCCGCTATATGCTGATCGGGGCATTGGACATGAATCCCGACATGTTCTGGAGAATGGAGATCGATAACACCTCCGTGTCGGTGCTTAAGCATACGGACCGGGGATTTTTGCTGAAGGGGATCAATGACTGTGCCCATCTGAGTCCCTGGGCCCTGTGCGGGGATCCTTTCGGAGACCTGCCGGAGATGGAAAAGACCCCATGAGACTCATCAGCGGAAGCCGCAGGGGCATGAAACTGCAGTCCCCTCCGGGGGAGGCCACAAGACCCACCGGAGACCGGGTGAAAGAGGGCCTGTTCAACATTCTCCAGGGAGAAATCCGGGACCGCAGGGTTCTGGATGCCTTTGCCGGAAGCGGCGCCCTGGGTCTGGAGGCTCTCAGCCGGGGGGCAGCGTCGGCGGTCTTTCTGGAACCGGAGAAAATGGCCCTGGAGGTTCTCAAAAAGAACCTGGCAAAGACCGGCTTTCCGGGGGCCACGGCAAAGGGCCTGACCCTTCAGGCCTGGGCGGCGGAATACCGGGGACACACGTTTTCTCTGGTTTTCCTGGATCCCCCGTATCACCGGGGGCTGGCCCGGGAGGCCCTGGAACTGCTGATCCGGAAGAATCTGCTGGATGCGGGGGCCCTGGTGGTGGCAGAAACCGCAGCGGATGAGGAAATGCCGGAAGGCACCGGGGATCTGTGTCTGAGAAAAAAAGTCCGTTACGGGAAGACAGCTCTTTGGATATACGATTACGGAAATGGGGAGGAACAGGATGGAAGTCATGCAGTTATTGGACCGGATTGATGCACTGGTGGCCAACGGAAGCCGGAATTTCAGCGGGTCCGTGATCAAGCTGGACGCTGAGGAACTGACCGGACTGCTGGAGGATCTGCGGGGAGCAATTGCCGATGAGATCCGTCAGGCCCGCCAGATTGTCCGGGAGAAAAACACCATCATAGGGGAGGCCCAGCAGGAGGCGGATGCCATCCGGGAGGAGCTGGAACTGAACATCCGCACCATGATCGATGAAAATGAGATCACCAGGGAAGCCGCCGGAAGGGCGGAGGAACTGCTGGAGGAGGCCCGGGAGAAATCCGACCGGATCCGCAGGGGGGCCGACGAGTATGCCTCCGATGTTCTGGGAAAACTGGAACAGTACCTGGATATGACCCTGGCTACGGTCCGGGAAGGACAGTCCCGGCTGAGCGGGGTTCTGAAAGAAACGGCTCCCGAGGATGAGTATTAGGAAAATCATGCCTGTGGTGAATGGACCACGGCATTTTTTCGGTCTGACAGTATTGCTTTAATGATCAAAGAAACAGGGAGGACAAGATGAACGTACTGGTATTGAACTGTGGCAGCTCAAGCATCAAGTATCAGCTGCTGAACATGGAGGATGAGTCCGTTCTGGCCAAGGGGCTGGTGGAGCGGATCGGTCTGGACGGAGCTGTGCTGACCCATAAGGCCAAAGGGGAGAAGCACATATACAATGAGGAGATTCCCAGTCACGTTAAGGGGATCCGTATGGTGCTGAATGCCCTGACCGATGAGAAGGCCGGAGTGATTGCCAGCATGGAGGAGATCCATGCTGTGGGACACCGGATCGCCCAGGGGGGAGACCTGTACCGGACCTCGGTGCTGGTGGACAATAAGGTGAAATGCGGGCTGACCAGTCTGTTTGATCTGGCACCACTGCATAATCCTCCCCAGTTCAAGGGGATTGAGGCCATTGAGAATGTTCTGCCCGGGGTTCCCAATGTGGCCACCTTTGATACGGTGTTTCATCAGGGAATGCCCCCGGAGGCCTACATGTACGCCCTCCCCTATGAACTGTATGAGAAATATGGGGTACGCCGGTACGGTTTCCACGGCCATTCCCACAACTATGTATCCAAGCGGGCTGCCCAGATTCTGGGGCGGGACCTGAAGGACCTGAAACTGATCACCTGCCACCTGGGGAACGGCTCTTCTCTGGCTGCGGTAAAGGGTGGGGTTTCCGTGGATACCAGCATGGGCTTCACTCCCCTGCAGGGCCTGGTGATGGGAACCCGCTGCGGAGATATTGACCCTGCCATCATTCCCTTTGTCATGGACAAGGAAGGTCTCAGCTCAAAAGAGGTGGACCAGATGATGAACAAGCAGAGTGGTGCCCTGGGACTGTCCGGTATTTCCAGTGATTTCCGGGATATCGAGGAGGCAGCCAAGGAAGGGAACCAGAGGGCCCAATTGACCCTGGACGTGTTCCATTACCGGATCCGCGGTTATATCGGGGCCTATGCGGCGGCCATGAACGGGGTGGATGGTATTATCTTCACTGCCGGAATCGGGGAGAATTCCCCGGCTACCCGGGAAGCCTGCCTGACCGGGCTGGATTATCTGGGTCTTAAACTGGATCCGGAGGCCAACAATGTGCGGGGTGAGGAAAAAGTGTTCTCCACTGCCGATTCAAAAGTGGCTGCCATGGTGATCCCCACCAACGAAGAAGTGGAAATTGCCCGGGAGACCGTAAGAATCGTCGGATAGTTATTGCGCATCCCTCCTTCCTCGGTTATAATAGTCTTTGCGTATTGGAAGGGTTGGAAAGCCATGGAACTGGATATTTTGAAAATAAAAACCGCCCAGGGACAGACCCGGTCCTGGTCACTGGAAGGTACAGTGCCGGATACCGGAGAGGGTACCGGACAGATCAGTTTCCAGGGTCCGGTGCAGGTGGATCTCCAGGTGGAGAACCTGGCCGGCAACCTTCTGCTGAAGGGCGTGGCCCGGGGAAGGGTCCGGCAGAACTGTGACCGTTGCCTGGAACCCTACACAGAGGAGTTCTCGGTGGAACTGGAGGAAGTGATTTATCCGGAATCCAGACCCCCGGGGGATGAACTGGATTTCTACCGGACCTACCAGGGTAACTTTCTGGATCTGGACGGAATCATCCAGGACGCTGTGGTGGTGGCCAACCCCATAACCCGACTGTGCAGTCCGCAGTGCCGGGGAATCTGCAGCCGGTGCGGAAAAAACCTGAACACCGGACCCTGCGGATGCGCAGAGGACGTTTACAATCCCAGAATGGAAGTTCTAAGAAAACTATTAAAAGAGGAATAGAGAGGAGGCATCGCGATGGGTGTACAAAAACGCAGAATGTCCAAAGCCAAAACAGGATCCAGACGTTCCGCATGGAAGAAAATGACCGCTCCCAATCTTCAGGAGTGTCCACAGTGCCATGAACTGAAACAGCCTCACAGAGCCTGCCCATCTTGTGGATACTACAAGGGCAGCCAAGTGATGGCAGCAGCTGAAAACAAGTAGTACCCGCAGGGGAAGACGAAAATGACCGCATCCGCAGGGATGCGGTTTTTTGTTGTAACTTTCATGATATTGTGAAAAATAGGATATAATTGAATTGACATTAGTGTGTGATAAACAGTATAATTCAGTTGCAAGGGGGGATGGCCGTGAACGGTGCACAAAGGAAAAAAATACTGGACTCCCTGGTACAGGAGTTCCGCCGGGGATCCCTGGTGCTGGCGGTTCTGAGCCAGCTGGGGGAGTACCAGTACGGCTACCAGCTGTCCGCCTCCATGGGCGAAAAGGGCATGGAAGCAGACCAGAACACCCTGTATCCTCTGCTGAGAAGGCTGGAGAAACAGGAGATTCTGGAAAGCCGCTGGCAACTGGAGGAAGGGCGGCAGAGGCGTTATTACCGTCTGAGCCCGGAGGGAAGGGTGCTGTTCAGGGAACTGAAGGAGGCCTGGGAAGAGACTGCCCGGGTTATGGAAACCCTGCTGAAGGAGGGGGAGATAAATGCCTGAACTGGTGGAACGGTATCTGGCGGCGGTGGCCCGGCGGATCTGGGTGAAAGGAAGAAAAGACATTTTGCAGGAACTCCGGGGAGGACTGGAGGACCTGCTGGCTGAGCGGTTCGGGAACAGGTCCCCCGGGGAGGGGGAACTGTCGGATGTGCTCAGGGAGTTCGGTCATCCCTCTGAAGTGGCCCGCCGCTACAACGGGGATCCGGGATGCCTCATCAGTTCCCGGGTGTATCCCCTGTACCGGATGGTGGCCGCCATAGTGATGGGGGCGGTGACCCTGGGGCTTACCGTGGCCGCGGTGGTGGGCTTTGTGGCAGATCCGGAAGTCAGCGGGGCCATGGCGGTTCTCCGCTGGCTGGGTACCCTGTTTCCCGGTCTGCTGTCAGCCTTCGGAGGGGTGACCCTGACCTTTGCCATTCTGGACCGGGTGGCACCGGAGGAACTGGAAGGGGAAGCCGCAGGCCCCTGGGATCCCAGGGATCTGCCGGCGGCCGGGCCTGCAGGGGAGGCAGTGGGTCCGGCCGGGGCCCTGGCCGGACTGATTTTCAGTCTGGCCGGTCTGGGAATCTTCGCCTTCCTGTCCCATCTGGTTTCTCTGGGACCTGGTGCCGGGGAAAATCTCCGGTTCACCCAGGCTCTGTTTGGGGGATCGGTATTTTTCCAGCTCCGCTACTGGTGGTACGGTGTATTTGCCCTGGGAGCCCTGGAAAACCTTCTGGTGCTGTGGAGGGGATCCGGATGGATTCCCGCCCGGCTGGCCGGTCTGGCCGGGTCTGTTTACACAGCCCTGGTACTGGTGCTTTCCCTGGGCTCCGGAGTACTTCTGGACGGGGCCGGACTGGCAGCCGCCCTGCCGGAGAAAGCCGCGGAGATGCTGGAGCTGGCCAAAGTGTTCCGGACCATGCTCCGGGTGGGCCTGATCCTGGCTCTGCTGGGAATGCTTTACGACATTCTGAAACGGGGTTACCGGCTGATCCGCCGGTAATCCGGTCCCCCCGGGGTCTTGCACCACCGGGGGGATTTAGTATACACTCATTCCAGAAGAACAGGAGGGACTTGTTATGGTGACCATTGCACTGGACGCCATGGGGGGAGACCATGCCCCGGGCGAAATTGTGGCGGGGGCCGTGGCTGCTGCCGCAGCAGACAGCTCCATGAACATTGTGCTGGTGGGGGATGAACCTGCCATATTGAAGGAACTGGAAAAATATCCCGGGAACGGGCGGATCCGGGTGGAACATGCCCCGGACGTGGTGGGGATGGATGAGGAGCCGGCCAGAGCGGTGCGGGTGAAGAAAAATTCCT
>JAXGWN010000055.1:0-8323 GCA_040773285.1 Bacillota bacterium | reverse complement strand
CCGGGTACCTGAACGCCTTTCCGGAAAAAAATGTGGCCCTGGTTGTGTTTCTGACGGTTCTGGCCCTGGGTATGACCCTGTTTGCCCTGAGCCGGATGCCCGCACTCCTGAGGCAGGGATTCACTCCGGCGGTATCCTCGTATACTTTCCCCTTCGTGATCAGCGCCATTGCCCTGAGGGGTTCCCAGAATTTTCTTTTGCAGGGCGGGTATCCGGCAGACTTTCTCGCCCCTGTGGTCTGGCTGGAGATCCTGTGGGCGGTGGCCATGGTGCTGTATGTCATGTATGGGTACATGAGAAATGTCCTATTTCCGGCTCCGGCACCAGGGCCTGGTGCCCAGGCGGTCTGAAAAAAGGGCTCCCAGGGAGCCCGTGCGGTTCAGTATGGCCTCGTACTTCCCAGCCAGCCCCTGGTTTCCCAGTGGCTGCGGTCGGTCAGGTTCCAGGTGTTGTTTTTCATCATGGCCCGCATGAGGCGGAACAGAAAAGTACGGTACAGAAGCCCGGGATTCCAGGGCTTCTTTTCCTTTTCCTGCCGGATGATTCCAGCCAGTTTCCGGGCCCGGAGACGGATCTTTTCCCGGATCTTCTCCGGAGCCTCCTCCCAGCGGGAGGCGGCCACCGCCTGATGGAGTGTCAGGATCCGGCGGACACCGAAAAACCGCAGGGAGTTTTTCAGGGTCTTTCCGGTATGCCTCAGCCCGGCTCCGGCGGTGGTGGATACGGTGACTGCGGTCAGGGCAAACATCCGGGGGTCCGGCCGGTGACTCATCCACATGAAGCACAGATGATCCAGCAGGTTCTTCATGGCGGCGCTGACGTCCATGGCATATACCGGAGTGGCCAGTACCAGAAGATCGGAGCCGGCGAGAGCCTCCACAATGGGTGCAGTGTGGCGGCGGTGGGGACAGTGGTCCTCTCCCTTCTGGATACAGGAAAAGCAGCCGGTACAGAATTCCGGAAGATCGGCTGGGAGCGTGATTTCCCGGACGCTCTCCGGCCCCAGTTCCTCCAGCAGGACCCGGACGGCATTCCAGGTGCTTCCTTTCCTTTGGTTTCCATAGACCACGGTCACGTTCATCGGATTTCCCTCCCTGCCCTGCGGCAGACAAAAAATATGATAGACTACTAAAGAATGTGCATTTCCGTGCGCCATATGGGGCGTATCCGGCGGCTGCCGGAGAAAGGCTGGTACTGATGGAGAGGATAAGACAGTATTTTGAACAACACCCCGGGGCGGTCAATGCCCTTATTTACTGTTATATTGTGTTCGCAGGCTGTGTGGTTTTCCCCCTGGGAAACTCCCGGACGTCACCGGATCTGATGAAAGCCTATCTGGTGCTGGCCTCCTATGGGACCATCGGGGCAACCCTGGCCATCCGGTACGGGCCCAGCCGGGAAAAAAGGGTCTGGGGGATCACTCTGGTTCTTACCGTGGCCGGTCTCATCTGCCGGTATCTTCTGGAGTATGGTGAGGTGTCCAACACCCTCAATTTCACGGTGCCCGGTGTGCTCAGTTACCTGCTTCTCATTCCGGTTCTCACTCTCAGTGTCTATCATCTGACGGTCCGGCACCTTTTGAGAAAGCCCTAGATCCCGGGTAGAAGAACATTTAATCATCCTTATAATGAACCCGTCGGCCGGCGACGTCAAGAGACAACCGGAACGGATATTGGAAACGCAAAATTATCAATATATGGGAAAAGTCATGTTGTGAATCACCATATGTAGTACTATACTTAGAATGTGCCCAGATCAGGGGTGTGGATATGAACCGGTCGGAGACCGGCAGGGAGGTTTGCAGGATATGGATGAACTGAAAAAACTGTTCCGGCGCTACTATACCAGGGAACTGGAAAAAAGCCCCGGTAAGACCGTGTACGATCTGTTCCGCTGGACCCGGCGGGACGTGCTGCTGAAGGACCATAAGTCCGGAAGGGTCCTGACCGATATGAAGGGCCTGGAGTTTCCGGAGCACTATTCCCAGAACGCGGTGGATATTATCGCCAGCAAGTATTTCCGCAAGGCGGGGGTGAACAATGAGGCAGGCTATGAGAATTCCCTGCGGATGGTGGTGCACCGGATGGTGGACTTCTGGACGGAGGCCTTGGTGGATGAGGGGCTGATCCGTTCGGAGGAGGAAAGAAGTATTTTTTACGACGAACTGGCCTACGGAATGCTGAACCAGATGTTCGCCCCCAACTCCCCTCAGTGGTTTAATACGGGGCTGAAGCAGAGTTACGGGATTTCCGGAGGGCAGAACGACCTCTTCTATTATGATGAGAAACAAAAGAAAGTGGTTCCCTCGCCGGATACCTACAGCCGCACCCAGGCATCCGCCTGCTTTATTCTGTCCATTGAGGATAAACTGCTGGGGTCCCATTCCATTTCCGAGCACTACGTGACGGAGACCAAACTGTTCAAGGGAGGCTCCGGCACCGGAACCAACTACTCGGCCATCCGGGCGGTGGGGGAAAAACTCTCCGGCGGGGGCGTTTCCTCAGGGCTTATGAGTTTTCTGAAGGGTCTTGACCGGAACGCCGGAGGAATCAAGTCGGGGGGGACAACCCGGAGGGCGGCCAAAATGGTCTGCCTGGACATTGACCATCCGGAGATCGAGAATTTTATTACCTGGAAGGCCCGGGAAGAGGACAAGGTCCGGGCCCTGGCCAAAATGGGCTACGACGCCGATATGGACGGGGAGGCCTACGAGACGGTTTCCGGTCAGAATTCCAACAACAGTCTGCGGCTTTCTGATGAATTTATGAAAAAGGTTCTCAGGCTTCCTGAGGACCCGGATCAGGCCATTATGCTGAAGGGCCGGGTGGACTCCACGGTGGACCGGGAGGTACGGGTGGATCATCTCTGGGAGATTATTAACCGTTCGGCCTGCCAGTCCGCGGACCCGGCTCCCCAGTTCACCGATACCTTCAATGCCTGGCACACCTGCCCGGCCGGGGAGGACGGACAGGTGGGAGCCCATCACAACCGGCTGAACTCCACCAATCCCTGCGGGGAGTACGCTTTCCTGGATGACACCAGCTGCAATCTGGCTTCCCTGAATGTCTACCGCTTCCTGGATCCGGAGACCGGTTCGGTGGATCTGGAGGGATACCGCCACATGACTGCCCTGGTCCAGTTGCTGCTGGAGGCCAGCATCCACTGGGGCCAGTTCCCCACGGAGGATATTGCCCGGAAGACCTGGGTGTTCCGCACCACGGGACTGGGGATCACCAATCTGGCCAGTCTGCTGATGGCTCTGGGGATCCCTTATGATTCGCCGGAGGCCAGAAATCTTTCTGCGGCCCTCACCGGAATTCTCACCGGGGAATCCTACCGGGTTTCCGCCCTGATGGCCTCGGTGACCGGACCCTTTTCTGCCTATGGGATCAACCGGCCCTACATGAACCGGGTGATCCGCAATCATGCCCGGGTGGCCGGGGCCAGGAGCGATTCCTATGAGGAACTCCATTACCGGCCCGTGGAGGTGGACCACCAGGTCCTGCAGGAAAGGGGCATGGACGGGGTCAGCCGGACCCTGAAGGAGTGCTGGAGTGAGGCAGTCCGGCTGGGGGACCAGTACGGGTACAGAAATGCCCAGGTTTCCGTGATTGCCCCCACCGGGACCATTTCCTTTGCCATGGACTGCGCCGCCACCGGCATCGAACCCTTTTTCTCCCATGTGGTCTACAAAAAACTCTCCGGGGGAGGCTTCATGACCATTGCCAATCCGGTGATCGGTCAGGCGCTGGCCACCCTGGGGTATTCCCCGGAAGAGATCCGGGATATCATGGAGTATGTGGGCCGGGAGGAAAACGGCCAGCTGGCTGACGGGAAAATTGAGGGGGCTCCCCATCTGGAGGAAGACCACTATCCGGTCTTTGATACCGCCAATGTAAATGGAAGCGGAAAACGGTTTATCCATCACTTCGGTCATGTGGCCATGGTGGCTGCCCTGACCCCCATGGTGACCGGAGCCATTTCCAAGACGGTGAATCTCCCCCGGGAGGCCACCGAGGAGGACTTCAAGGAGGTCCATATCCGGGCGTGGGAGTCCGGGGTCAAGGGGATCAGTCTGTACCGGGATGGTTCCAAACACGCGCAGCCCCTCAACACCAGCCTGAAGGACGGAGACCAGGATGAGGATCTTGAAAGCCTGACCTATCAGGGCCTGCTGGACTATGCCAGAAGCTGCCGGGACAGCCTGTCCCGGGCGGTACCGGGATCCCGCAGGGACAAGATGAAGGGGATCCGGGCGGGGCACACCCATCCGGCCCAGATTGAGGACGTCAAGGTATACATTACGGTGAACCGCAATGAGGACGGAGAAATTTCCGAGATTTATATGACCACGGACCGGGAAGGCAGTCTGATCACCGGGCTTCTCAACTCCCTGTCCAAGACCATCTCGGTGATGCTTCAGTACCATATTCCTCCCAGGGACATTGCCAAGATGCTCCGGGGACAGAAGTACGAGCCCCATGGGTTTGTCAGCAAGCATCCCTACATCAAGAATGTCAGCTCTCTGTCCGACCTGATCTCCAAGGTGATCGAGATTGAACTGGGGGATTTCAGCCGGGTCCAGATCAAACCGGAAGCGGATGACCTGATCGTCCAGTCCCGGCAGTGGTACAGCAGCACCGGGGAACAGAGGCAGCTGGCCCTGCAGGATTTTACCGGAGGGCCTACCCGCTCGGAGGAAGTGGATCAGCTGATCCGGGAGGCGGAAAAATATGGGGAGAAACTTTATGATTCCGTCTGTCCCCACTGCTCCAGCAGCCGGATGGTGAAAAACGGGACCTGCAAGGTGTGTCTGGACTGCGGCGCTACCACAGGGTGCTCGTAGGAGGTAACTATGGAAGAAAAAGCTGCACTGCTGGTGATCGATATGCAAAACGACTTCCTGGACCCCAGAGGCCCCTTCGGGGACCGGGATCCGGAGGGCCTCCCCCCGGAACTGACCGATATGGTCTGCCGGGTGATCCGAAGGGCCAGAGACAGGAATATGCCGGTGATCCATGTGTATCAGGAGCACCGGCGCCAGCTGGTGGATTTTGGCCGGGAACTGGACCGGAGCCGGGTGCACTGCGTGGAAGGGACCCGGGGAGCCCGGATCGTGGATGAGATTGAAGTGAGGCCGGAGGACTTTCTGGTGGTGAAGCGGAGGTTTTCCGGATTTCTCCATACGGATCTGGAACTGCTGCTGAAGGGTCTGGGGACCGATACCCTGTATTTCTGCGGGATTGCAGCGGATGGATGCGTCCGGGCCACTGCGGCGGATGCCCATCAGCTTAATTACCGGATCCGGCTGATCCCGGAAGCAGTGGCCGGGCTTACCCGGGAAAGTGCCCGGGCCGCCCTGGAGTACCTGGCCACCCTGCAGCCGGATGTGCTGATTCCCCTGGAGAATTTCTGAGAGACGGTCTTACTAAGAGCCTTCGGGCTCTTTTTTTCGCTCTTTTCTTTGCTATGTTCAAAATATTTGAAAATAATAAAAGGATTTCCCCGGACTGTCCCGAATATAAAACAGAGCCAGATGGTAATGAATCCATCGGTATATTACCGGCTGCGGAGGCGGCCGGATAGAGAGGGAGGAAGCGAAATGAAAAAAATATTGCATGTATTGCTGGTTCTGCTGCTGGCAGCCAGCCTGGTTCTGGGAGGATGTGCCTCTGCAGGAAGTGAAGCCCCGGCTCCGGAGGCTCCTGGTACGGATGAGCCGCCAGCAGAGGAACCGGCAGAGCCCCTGAAGGTGGCCCTGATTCTTCCGGGCCCCATTAATGACGGTGGCTGGAATACGTCCGGTTACGAGGGCCTGATGCTGATCGAAGAGGAGTTCGGCGCTCAGGTGGCCTACAATGAGAACACTCCGGTGTCCGATTATGATGAGGTATACCGTGGATACGCCATCCAGGGCTTTGATATTGTTATCGGGCACAGTTCCAACTTCGCCGATTCCGCCAAGCGGGTGGCTCCGGAGTTCCCGGATACCCACTTTGTGGTAACATCCACGGCTCTGACCCAGGAGCCCAACCTGTCGTCCATCGCCAATGACAATGCCCAGCAGGGCTTCCTGATGGGAGTGGTTGCCGCCGTGGTTAGTGAGAGCGGTATCGTGGGCGGTATCGGAAGCACCGAGATTTCTTCCATTATCGATTCCCTGATCGGCTACGAGGCCGGCGCCAAGTACATCAACCCGGACATTCAGGTGATGACCACCTATACCGGCAACCACGATGACGCAGCCGGTGCCAAAGAGATTGCTTTCTCCATGATCGACCAAGGTGCCGACGTCCTGATGGCCAATGCCAATGCGGCCAGCCTGGGCGTTATGGAAGCCGGCCAGGAGCGGGACATCAAACTGATCGGTTCCATCGGGGACATGAGCCAGGTGGCTCCTGACCACGTGGTTACCTCCGGCCGTACCGTAATGAGTACTGCCTTCAAGGCTTTTGTGGATGCGTATCTGCAGCCCGGCTTCAAGGCAGATGCCTACATCATGGGTCTCAACGAGAATGTGGTATTCCTGAACGAGTACAACAAGTTCGAAGACCGTCTGACCGACGAGCAGAAGGCCACCATTCAGTCTGTGGTGGATGGCCTGAAGGATGGTTCCATCGATCCCAGGGACTATGCCGAATTCAGTATCTAGATAATGAAAATTGCCTGTACGCCGCAAGCGGTGTACAGGCAATTTTTTTATCGGTTCAGACCTCCTGCCGGAGCCGGCGGAACTTTTCCTTTTCTTTCTGCATCCGGTCTTTGTTCTCGGCGCAGGCGATATATACGTACCAGTACAGAAGCCCCACAAAGAGAACGCCGCCCACGATGTTTCCCAGAGTGGAGGGAATCAGGGAGTGCAGGATAAAGGAGGGCCAGGTCAGGGTCTCCAGGGGGGCTCCGGCGGGAAGTGCCAAAGCCATTTCCGGATGCCGGGCGACCAGAAGTCCAAAGGGAACGAAAAACATGTTGGCCACCGAATGCTCAAAACCGGAAGCCACGAAGGCCGTAATGGGAAGAATAATTCCGGCGATTTTGTCGGTCAGGGAGCGGCCGGCAAAGGTCATCCACACGGCCAGCACCACCAGCACATTGGCCAGAATGGCCCGGACAAAGGACACTGAGAAGGGAAGGGCTGTCTTGCCGGCGGCCACAGCCACCGCGTGGGTTCCCAGAGTCAGGCCTCCCAGGGCCCACTGGTGGGCAAAGTAGGAAAGTCCCACCACGATCAGGGAACCGGCCAGGTTTCCCAGGTATACCAGGACCCAGTTGCGCAGCAGCTGCCGGACCGTGATTTTGCGGCTGAGGCAGGACACGATCAGCAGGGTGTTGCCGGTGAACAGTTCCGCCCCGGCGATCACCACCAGGACCAGACCCAGGGAAAAGGCCATCCCCCCCAGCAGCCTGGTGATGCTGGGGTTCATGCCGGTATCGAAGGTGGCGATCAGATAAAACTGACCGGCCAGACCGATGAACATTCCGGCCAATACACCAAGGATCAGAAGAATCTTGGCGCTGCTGGTTGCTTTGGCCACTCCGACCGATTCCGCTTTGCGGGTGATGTCGCAGGGGGCCAGCAGGTCGAAACCGAATTTGTTGATCTGCATGGAAACCTCCTGTTTGTGAAATGTTTTACAAGTTTGCTTCATTATAGGGGATTGTCTTCCTGGTGTAAAGGGAGCGTATGTACCATGATTTTCGGGGGTTTTCAGCGGAAAGCACAAAAGCCTTCGGGTTCTTTTTTTCGTAAATTCTCAGATTTATGAAAAAAATTCTCAGAACCGGAAGGATTTTCCCCGCCGGGTGAGAATATATACAGCGTGAAAAACAGTTTCGCACTACGGGTTATTGGATGAAAACTTTTTCATCCGCGAGGAAGTGGTTAAGTACCGGGCCGGACCACTGGGCCGGTCGGGGAAAAGGAAGTGATGCATCAGTACCGGACTTGCTGTATGAGAACTGACAGAAACAATTCTAAAAAATTCAGGAGGAATACGAAAACATGAAAAAATTTTGGGCACTGTTGCTGGCTGTAATGCTGGTGGTTGGAATGGTTGCCGGTTGTGGCGGCGGCGCTGCTGAAGAACCTGCTCCCGAGGCACCTGCCGGTGACGAACCCCCGGCCGAAGAACCTGCTGAACCCTATAAAGTTGCATTGCTGCTGCCCGGTGCCATCAATGACGCCGGATTCAACCAGCTGGGCTATGAGGGCCTGATGGCCGCCAAAGACAAATACGGTCTTGACGTGGCCTACACAGAGCAGATTCCCCAGGTGGACTTTGAGACAGTACTGTATGACTACATTGACAAAGGCTATGATCTG